>DATFGS010000640.1:0-19503 GCA_035249225.1 Candidatus Methylomirabilota bacterium
GGTTGCCGACCGCGGCCACCATCGGCACCAGATTGACGACCTGGATCTTCTCGGAGCGCCAGCCCCCCCACATCACGAACGCGGCCATGCCCCCGAACACGAGCACGTGACCGATGGCCGAAACCCAGATGGCCGCCACCGGCAGCGGCGCCCGGCGCAGCGCGGGGCCCGCCCGGCGCAGGCCGGGATCCGGAAGCGGGCCCAGGGGGTAGCGGCGCGCGGCCATCGTGGAGCTCATCGAGCGCGGGTCGGCTCCGTCACCATGCCGAGCTTCTCGATCCCGGCGCGCCGCACGCGATCCATCGTCTCGACCACGAGGCCATACTGCAGCGCCTGATCGGCCCGCAGGTAGAGCGTCTTGTCCTGCCGGTTCTTGAACAGGTCGCGCAGGGCCTGCTCGACCGCGCCGAGGGCCACCGGCTTGTCGTTGATGTAGATCGTCTGCTCCTTCGTCACGGTCAGCACCACCCGCTCCTCGACCGCGGTGGGCTTGCCCGAGCTCTTGGGCAGGTTGACGTCGATGCCGCGGTACATGAGTGGCGCGGTGAGCATGAAGATGAGGAGGAGCACGAGGATGACGTCGACCAGGGGGATGATGTTGATCTCGGACAGGGTTCCGCCGATGCGATAGCTGCTCCCGCCGCCGTAGTCGGGGGTGTCGACCTTAATGGCCATCTTTGGGCACCCGTGCCATCTTCTGGACCGGACGAGCGAAGGCGTTCAGCAGGTCCAGGGTGAAGCCTTCCATCTCCATCGCCCAGTGCTTGGTGCGGTTGACGAAGAAGTTGTAGCCCATGACCGCGGGGATGGCCGCGCCGAGGCCGGCCGCGGTGGCCACCAGCGCTTCCGAGATGCCGGGCGCCACCACCGCGAGGTTGGCCGAGCCTTGCTGGCCGATGTTCTGGAAGGCGGTCATGATGCCCCACACCGTGCCGAACAGCCCGATGAACGGCGCCGAGCTGGCCACGGTGGCGAGGAACGGCAGGTAGCGCTCCATGCGGGCGACCTCGGACGAGCCGGCCCGGCGAAGCGCGCGGCTCGTCGAGTCCAGGCGCTCGACGGCCAGGCCCTCGTCCGAGTCGTCGAGCACGTGGTCCACCATCTCCGCGCTGCCGTAGGCGGTGACCAGCTCCTGGCCCGCCGCCACGTAGAGCTGGGCGAGCGGGCTGTCGCGGTGCTTCTTGGCCGCCCCGTAGACCACCGAGAAGCGCCGCGCCTCCCGGAAGATCTGCCGGAAACGGAGCGACTCGCGCCGGATCTTCCGGAACTCCCACCACTTCTCGACGATCAGTGCCCAGCAGATGACGGAAAAGGTCGCGAGGAGGAGCAGGACGAACTTGGCGACGGGACCGGCGCTGAGGACGAGCTCCGCAACGCCGCCGTTGGCACTTCCTGACCCTGGCACCCGGGGGTTCTCCTTGTGCGAGTGAATGGTGAACGACGTGTCGGATTGTTTGATTTGATGATACCGGAGCCTTTTTCAGGGTGTCAACAAATTCGCCCCGAAAAAGCCTGAAAAGTCGCTGAATTATTGACAGTCTCCAGGTCCGGCCGTATAAGCCTTCTATGTTCCAGTCGCCGGGCGCCATCGCCGTGCACGTGGGCCCCGTCGCGGTTCGCTGGTACGGCGTGCTCATGGCGACCGCAATGGCGCTGGGCCTCTGGCTCGCGCACCGGGACGCGCGGCGCCGCGGCCTCGATCCCGAGCGCCTGCTGAAGGCTTCCGAGCTGGCGTTGCTGGGCGGCCTGATCGGCGCGCGGCTCTACTACGTGGCGTTCAACCTCGACTATTACAGCCAGTTCCCCGGTAAAATCTTCGCGCTCTGGGAAGGCGGGCTCGCCATCCACGGCGGTGTGCTGGGCGGCATCCTGGTGGGTGGGGTCTACGCCTGGCGTCGGCACCTGCCCCTGCTGCAGTACCTCGACGTGGCCGCGCCCAGCTTGGCGCTCGGGCAGGCGATCGGCCGATGGGGGAACTTCTTCAACGAGGAAGCCTTCGGCCGGCCCACCGAGCTGCCGTGGAAGCTCTACGTCTCACCGCCGCACCGGCCACTGCCGTTTGCCCAGGCCGAGTTCTTCCACCCCACCTTCCTCTACGAATCCGCCTGGGACCTGGTGGTGTTCGGCGTGCTCGTGTTCGCGCTGCGCGATCGTCTCGTGCGGGCGCCGGGCGCGCTGTTCCTGGCCTACGTCGGGCTCTATTCGCTCGGCCGCCTCTTCACCGAAGCGCTCCGGACCGACCCGCTGATGCTGGGCTCGCTCCGGGTCGCGCAGCTCGTGAGCCTGCTCTGCATGGCCCTGGCCCTGGTGGGCGTGCCGCTGCTGCTGCGCCGCCGCCGCCCCGCCTGATTCGCGGCGGGTTCCCGGCCGCATGAAGCGCTACGCGAGCCGCGACGGACGGCTCCGTCTCTTCGTGGGTGACAGCCGGCGCCTGGCCGGCGTCGCCACCGGCACCGTGGGGGTCATCCTGACCTCGCCGCCCTACTGGGTGCGGGGGCGCGGGCGCGCGCGGGCCGAGCGCTACGCGCGCGAGCTCGCGTCCGGCTTCGCGCGCGAGTGGCGCCGGGTGCTGGCCGACCACGGAGATCTCTGGCTCGTGATCGGCGACCGGCACGACGGGATCGAGTGGGTGGGAATCGACGCGCTGATCGCCGGCCGGCTCCGGCGGGCCGGCTTCTCGCTGCAGGCCCAGGGGCTCTGGGCCCAGGTGCGCTCGCGCGAGCGCTGGGACAACCGGGTGAACCACCTGCTGCGCTTCCGGAAGACGGGACATCCGGTGCGGCCGGGCGGCGACACGCTCTGCTGGATGCTGCCCCTGCCGCGGTCGCACCCGGAGAGCCTCTGGGACGCCACGCCGGATCCGGTGCTCCGCGGCCTGCTCGCGCTCTCCGCGCGCCGCGGCGCCGTGCTCGATCCGTTCGCGGGGGCGGGCACCGTGGGGCGCATCGCGGCCGCGCTCGGGCGCGAGTGGATCGGGGTGGAGCGCGATCCACACATGGCGGCGCTCACCGCGCGCCGGCTGCGCCTCCGTCCGGTCAGGGCTTGAGCTTCGAGTAGACCAGCCGGCGCAGGGAGGCCTCGTCGAAGGCGGTGGCCCGGCGGGCCGGTGCGCTGGCTTCCGTCTTGAGCCCGGTCTCGCTCAGGATCACGCAGATGGTCGCGGCCGGGTCGATCGCGCGCTCGGCGAGAAGCCGCCGCAGCACCGCGAGCGCGGCCACGCCGGTCGGCCCGGCCCAGATGCCCTCGGTGCGGGCGAGCAGCGCCTGCGTCTCGAGGATCTCCTCGTCCTCCGCCTCGCCGGCCACCCCGCCGGTCTCGCTCAGGATGCGCAGCACCCATTCGCCCTTGCGGCCCGGGTTGCCCGCGGCGAGGCCCTCGGCCACCGTGTAGCCGATCTTCACCGGCTCGAGGGGTCGCTGGCCGCGCCACGCGCGGGTGATCGCGTTGGCCCGCGCCGCCTGCGCGGCCACCATCAACGGCCGGCGGGGGATCCAGCCGAGCCGCTCGAGCTCGACGAACCCGCGGTGGGTCGCGATGAATGTCTCCCCGACCGCCGCGGGCGCCACCACTACGTCCGGGGCCCGCCAGCCCGACTGCTCGGCGATCTCGTAGGCGAGCGTCTTCTTGCCCTCGTGCTTGTACGCGTTGCGGGAGGCGCCGCAGTCGAAGAAGAGCCGCTCCTCGACGAGCCGGTCCCAGAGGGCGATCAGGTCGTCGTAGACGCCCTGGTAGAGGACGAGATCGGTGGCGGCGGCGGTCATGTGCAGGAGCTTGGGTGCCGAGGTTCGCTCGTAGGCGAAGATCAACGAGCGCAGGCCCGCGCGCGCCGAGTAGGCGGCGATCGACGAGCCCGCGTTGCCGGAGCTCACCACCGAGGTGGCGCGGAATCCGAACTGGAGCGCGGCCGCCACCGCGGTCGGGGAGGAGCGGTCCTTCACGGTGCCGGTGGGATTGCTGCCCTCGAACTTGACCTGGAGCCGGCGCACCCCGAGCTGCCGGCCCAGCGCGGGGCAGTCGAGCAGCGGGCTCTGGCCCTCGCCGAGGGTGACGCGATGGGCGGGATCGGCGATGGGCAGCACCGGCGCGTAGCGCCAGAGGCCTCCGCCCGTGAAGACGCCCGGCCCCGCGCGGCGGAGGGCGTCCCAGTCGTAGGTGAGCTCGAGGAGGCCCCGGCAGGCCGCGCATTCGAGCACGTAGTCGAGGGGGTGGTCCTTCCCGCACTCGATGCAGCGGAGCCCGATGGCGAGCGACTCCCGCGTCATCCCTTGAGGACGGCGATCATCGTCTCGATGCGGTGGCGCAGGGTGTGCTCGGCGAGGGCGCGCTTGCGGGCCCGCTCGCCGATGTCGCGCGCCTCGTCGGGATGGGCGAGGTAGTGGTCGAGCTGCCGGCGGAGCTCGGCGAGGTCGTGGTACACCACCGCCTCTTCCCCGGGCGTGAAGAGGTGGGCGAGCTCGTCCTTGGCGTCCACCACCTGGCACGCCGCGCTCGCCGCGAGCTCGAAGGCCCGCGTGTTCACGCCCACGATGTCGTTCATCGGGTGGTGGTGGTTGAGCGACAGCGTCGAGCCCGAGTACACCGCGAGCTTGGCCCGCCCCCACACCGGCCCGCCCGCCACCATCGCGCGCACCTCGGGGGCCTCGACGCGGTCCCAGCCGCCGCCCCAGAGGCGCACCGGGTAGCCCGCCAGCTCGCGCACGAAGCGCGCGCGGTAGGGATAGGCGTTGCCCACGAAGCTGATCGGCGCCGCGAAGCGCCGCGTCTCCTCCGCGGTCAGCTCGATCGGGTGGTGCTGCTCGGGCACGCAGTACATCGGCAGGTAGTGCAGGTTGCGCAGGCCCGCCAGCTCGAGCGCCCGCAGCGCGTAGCGCTCCTTGGTGAAGAAGGCGTCGTAGGCCTCGACGCAGTCGAAGGGGATCATCCACAGCGGGTTGTCCGGGAAGAAGTTCAGGAAGCGAGTGTCGATCCGGGCCTTGACACGCCGGATGAGGCCGGGAGTGACCGGGCCGCCCTTGATCACGAGGACCAGGTCCGGCCGCCACGCCACGCAGGCGCGCTCGAGGCGGCGGAGGATGAAGATCTGGTAGGTGGCCTTGGTGCTGCGGTTCTTGTAGAGCGGGTTGTCACGCCGGTAGGCGAAGGTCCGCACCTCGTGGCCCATGGCCACGAGCTCGTCGCGGAAGTCCATCCCCATCAACCCGGGACGGGCGAACGGCAGGACGATCAGCCAGCGCACGGGCGAAGCGTATCACACCGACGCGGGGCGTCAGGCGAAGGCGGGGAGCACTTCCTTCGCCAGCAGCTCCAGCTCGCGCATGATGTGGCGGTGCGGCATGCCGGGGAAGAAGACCCGGCAGATCAGGTGGGTCACGCCGTACTCGCTGACGAAGGGCCGCAGCGCGCGGATGACCTGCTCGGGCCCGCCGATGAGGAAGCGGTTCTTCATGAGCCCGTCGAGATCGGTGGCGATGGAGGCGTCGATGAACGGATGCCGCCAGCCCCCCGCGTACTCCTTCCGGTACGAGATCATGATGTGCTTCTCGGCCAGCTCGCGCGCCTCGCGGTCGGTGTCGGCGATGATCACGTCGCGGGTGAGCGGCCACTCGGTGACCGGCCGCGTCCGGCCCGCCGCTCTCCGGTTGGCCATGAACTGCTGCTTGCCCGCGAGCAGGCGGGCCAGGTCCGCGGTCGGCCCCGGGATCCAGTTGTCGGCGAGGGTGGCCGCGCGGCGCAGGGTGACGTCGCCCCACCCGCCGATCCAGACCGGAGGATGCGGCCGGGTGATCGGCTTGGGCTCGAGGCGGCCCGAGACCTTGTAGTACGGGCCCTGGTGGGACATCGACTCCTGCGTCCACAGGGCCTTCATGATCGCGAGCTGCTCCTCGAAGCGGGCGCCGCGCTTCTCGAGCTCGGCGCCGTAGAGGGCGAACTCGTCCGGCTTGTAGCCGATCGCGATGCCGAGCACGAAGCGCCCGCCCGACATCACGTCCAGCATCGCCGCGTCCTCGGCGAGCCGGACCGGGTGGTAGAACGGGGCCACCAGGATGTCGGTGCCGAGCCGCATGCGGGTGGTCCGCGTCGCGAAGCCCGCGAGCACCGGCAGCGGCGAGGGCCAGTAGTGGTCGGTGACCGAGTGGTGCTCCTCCATCCAGACCGAGTCGAAGCCGAGCTCCTCGGCCCGGGTGACCTCCTCGAGCGCGTCGCGGTAGTAGTGCCCGCCCTCGATGGGGATGAAGCCGATCTGGAGAGGGGCCACCGCGCTACTTGTCGCTGGCCAGCTTGCCGTTCACGCCCCAGTTCGTCCTCTCGACGTCCTGGAAGACGATGTGCACCTGGTCGGCGGTGGTCTTGCCGATCTTGACCATCGCGTCGGTGATGGCGGCGGTGATCTCGCGCTTCTGCTGGTCGGTGCGGCCGGCGTACCACTGGACGGTGATGTTGGGCATGGGGGCCTCCTCGGGGTCGGGGGTTACTTGAGTCGCCGCAGATCGTCGGGGAAGTTGGAGGTGAACGAGTAGGTCTTGACGAGGCCGTCGGCGTTGAAGCGCACGATGAGGTCCTTGCTGACCGCGCCGGCGCCGTCGCGCTGGACGTACAGCCATCGCCAGGTCGGATCGCCGTTCTCGAAGCCGACCTGGTAGGGCTCGCCGAACATCCGCTGGAGTCCCCAGCGGTCGCTGCGGCCGGCGACGATCCAGTTCGAATCGGGCGAGGGGAACTCGCGCCCGATCCTGACCGAGACACAGCCGGCGATGAGGACGAGCGCGACCAGACACACCAACCACCCGGACGCGCGCATGGCGCGAATTATGGCACCGGACCCGCCGACGGCGCAACCGGCCGTCCGCTTGACGCGGGGGAGGTGCTACCATGCCGGGCGTGGACGCGTTCACCCCCGACGAGCGGCGCGCGCTCGCGCCGTACTTCACCGAGCTCGACGGCCCCGTCTTCGCCCTCGTCAACCTGCCGGAAGTGGTCAAGGGCGCGCTCTTCGCGCGCTACTCCCGTTCCGCCAAGTCCCTGCGCCGGCTCTTCCTCGACGAGTTCCTGGAGCGGGCCGAGGGAGCCCCCGGCGCGGGCGCGATCGGGACCACCCGCGCCGACCAGCTCTACGAGCGCGTCTTCAGCGAGTACGGCGACGATTCGGTCGCCCAGCTCGGCGGCGTGCACCTGGCCTGCGAGGGCGCCTCCAACATCCTGACCAAGGTGCTCGAGTGGGGGCGGCTCATGGCCTATCTCGAGCAGTCCACCCGCTACGTGCCCTACACGGATCGGCCGGACGGCGGGTGGAAGTATCACGTGCCCGCGGAGCTCGACGGCCACCCGTTGCGCGCGCGCTACGTCGACGTGCTCGACCGCGCGTTCGAGACCTACGCGCGCTGGATCGATCCCATGCGCGAGTACTGGACGCGGCGCTTCCCGAAGCCGCCCGCCGACAGCGACGTCGCCTACCGCATGACGATCCGGGCCAAGGCGCTCGACAGCCTGCGCGGGCTCCTGCCCGCGGCCACGCGGTCGAACGTGGGCATCTTCGGAACCGGCCAGGGCTACGAGGCGCTCCTGCTCCGCATGCGCGCGCATCCGCTGCGGGAGGTCCGCGACTACGCCGACCTCATGCTCGCCGAGCTGCGCAAGGTCATCCCCGCATTCCTGAAGCG
Organism: Candidatus Methylomirabilota bacterium; assembly: GCA_035249225.1. Classification (GTDB taxonomy): domain Bacteria; phylum Methylomirabilota; class Methylomirabilia; order Rokubacteriales; family CSP1-6; genus CAMLFJ01. Next base: position 7,659 of record DATFGS010000640.1, read on the forward strand.
CCTCGAGCGTCCGGAGCGCGGGGGGGTCTGGTCGCGCTATCTCGCGGAGAGCGCCCTGGCGACCGCGGCGGTGGCGGCCCGCCTCCTCGACGGCATCGAGCCCGAGCCCCGGCCGGAGGTTACCCTGACCGACTGGGATCCGGACGGCGAGGTGAAGGTGGTGGCGGCCGCGCTCTACGCGGCCTCGCGGCTGCCGGACGACCAGCTCCTGGCGGTGGCGCGCAAGCTCGGCCCGGAGGAGCGGCGCCAGGTCCTGGAGGCCTACGTGGGCCGCCGGGAGAACCGGCGCCACAAGCCCGGGCGCGCCTTCGAGCGCACCGGGTATCGCTTCGACGTGCTCGGCGACTACGGCGCGTTCCGCGACCTGCAGCGGCACCGGCTTCTCACGCTCGAGTGGCAGCCGCTGTCCACCCGCCACGGCCACGTGACCCCGGACGAGCTCGGCGACGCGGGCGTGCTCCCGGAGTGGACCCGGGTGATGGAGGAGTCCGCCGCGCTCCACGACGCGCTCGCCGCCGCGACGCCCGCGGTCGCGCCCTACGCGGTGGCCATGGCCTACCGCGTCCGCTTCTACGTGGAGCTGAACGCGCGCGAGGCCATGCACGTCATCGAGCTGCGGACCGCCCCCCAGGGGCACCCGGCCTACCGGCGCATCTGCCAGGCGATGCACCGCCTGATCGCGGAACAGGCCGGCCACCGGGCCCTCGCGGCGGCGATGGGTCACGCCGATCATTCGGGCGCGGAGGGCGGGCGCCTCGAGGCGGAGCGCGCCGCGGAGCGCCGCCGCGGCACGAGCTGACCCGCTCCGCGGTCCGGTAGCTCCTGCCCCGCGCCGCTTGACTCGCTTCGTCCGGCGCCGCATACTCCTTTTCGAGAAGATAATTGGTCGACCGACCAATAAACCTACGGAGGGCGCGCAGGCGTGTCCCCCAAGCTCGGCATGGCCCCGGTGCGGCGCGAGCAGATCGTCCGCGCCACCATCCGGTGCCTGGCCCGCGACGGCTACGCCGGCCTCACCATGAAGCGGGTGGCCGCGGAGGCGGCGGTGAGCCAGGGCATCCTCCACTACTACTTCCGCGACAAGGCCGCGATGCTGGCCGCCGCGGCCCGGCGCGTGACGGTGGACCTCGACCGCCGCGTGGCCGCGGAGTCGCGCCGGGCCCGGGACGCGCGGGGACGGCTCCGGGCGGTGATCCGCGCGTGCCTTCGCACCGCGGTGGACAATCGCGACTTCTGGACCGTGTTCATCGAGTTCTGGGGCGAGGCCTTCCACGAGCGGCGGCTGGCCGCGGTGAACCGGCAGGCCTACGCGCGCGCCCGGCGCCTCATCGGCGCGGGCCTGGCCCGCGGCGTCGCGACCGGCGAGTTCCGCCGGATCGACGTGAAGGAAGCCGCCGCGCTGGTGCTGGCCGTCCTCGACGGCCTCTCGCTCCAGGTCACCTTCGACCGAGGATTGATGACGCTGCCGCGCGCGGTCCGGGCCGCCGAGACCGTGCTCTTCCGCTACCTGGAGAATGGAGGTCCGACATGACGATGCCGCCCGAACATGCCAAGGCCAAGGCCTACCTGCTCGAGAAGGGCACCCAGGCCCCCGTCGCTCAGATCCGCGAGCGGGTCGCCGATGCGTTCGCCGCCCTGGACAGCCTGCTGGACGGCGTCGCGGAGAGTCAGGCCCGCCGGGCGCCCGGCGCCGGCGAGTGGAGCGTGCACGAGATCCTGGACCACCTGGTGGCGACGCACCCGCTGGCCCTCGAGGAGATGCGTGCGCTGATGGACGGCCGCCACTCGCCGGTGAGCCCCATCCCCGCCGGGCTCCAGTCGGCCGATCCCGCCGCGCGGCGGTGGGACGACCTGCGGGGCGAGCTGCGGCGCCTCCACGCGGAGGTGCTCGACGTGCTGGCGAACGCGCCCGACCGCATGACGCCGGCCCGGGCGCCGATCATCATGGTGATCAACACGCGGCAGCCCGACGGGACGGTCAAGGCGATGCAGTGGGTCGAGGAGTGCGACTGGAAGGCGTGCGCGATCATCTTCCGGCTCCACGAGCTCGACCATCTCGGCCAGGCGAGAAGGACGCTCCGCGCCCTCGGGAATTGACGGCTTTGACGCGGCGTGTAAACTTCACGATATGAGCCGTCGGGGGCGATCCGGAATCGGGGCGCTGCTGCTGGCCGCCGTCGTCTGGGCGGCAGCGGCCCAGGCCGCGGACTCCCCCGAGCCGAACCTGTCCCTGATCCCCGATCTCCACCTCTCGATCAGCGAGACCCCGGGAGAGACGTCGGTGCGCCTGCCGCTCGCGACCGACGGCCACCTCCTCTACGGGCTGCTGAGCCCCTACGTCTCGCTCGGATCCGGCACGAGCCTGGGCGTGCCGTGGGCCGCCTCGCTGCCGCCCGGTCTCCGGCGTGACACCGACGGGCTCGAGGACGTGCGGCTGGGGGCGGGAATGGCCCTGCCGCTCTCGGCGCGGGCCCAGCTCTACGGGGAGTATCGCTTCCTGCGCGGCCGCCTCGACGCGGGCGTCGGGCGCGGGCTGCTCCAGCGCGAGCCGGACTCGGCGGATTTCCGGGCCGGCTTCTCGATCCGGCTCGACTAGCCCTTCGCGAACTCCTCCTTCGCCTTCCGGAGCTCCTGCGGCTCGGCGAGCAGGTCGAGCGCGGTCATCGCGAGCGCCTTCGCCGCCGCCACCATGCCGGTCCGCGCGAGCGGGGACTTGGCCCACTCCGCGAACTCGCGCGAGTGGCCCGGCACCCCGTCGGGGGAGATGCGGATGTAGGGGTGGATCGTGGGCAGCGCCTGGCTCACGTTGCCGCAGTCGGTCGAGCCGTAGCCCGCCTCGCCGTCGTCCGGGTCCACCGGGAAGTCGATCCGCTCCAGGTTACGGGCGAACAGCTCGGCCATCGCGAAGTTGGCCTTGAGCGGATCGTGGATGATCGCGTCCGCGGCGACCTTCACGGTGCAGCCGGTCGCGGTGGCCGCGCCCTCCGCGGCCGCCTCGAAGCGGCGCAGCAGCTCGCGGCAGTAGTCCTTGGTGGGCGCGCGCAGGTAGAACTCCGACGCGGTGTGCTCGGGGATGATGTTGGCCTGGTCGCCGCCCTTGGTGATGATCCCGTGCACGCGCGCGTCCGGGCGAATCTGCTGCCGCATGGCGTCGAGCGAGACGAAGAGCTGGATCATCGCGTTGAGCGCGTTCACCCCGCGCCAGGGCCAGGACGACGCGTGCGAGGCCCGGCCGAAGAACTCGCACTTGACCTTGATGATCCCGAGGCTCGGCCGCCATACCTGGGTGCCGCAGCGGCCGTGGATCATCATCGCCGCGTCCACGTCCTGGAAGACGCCCGCGTCCATCAGCCGCACCTTGCCCGCGCCGCCCTCCTCGGCCGGCGTGCCGATCACCTGGATGCGGCCCGGGAACGGCAGCGTGGTCAAGGCGGCCGCGATGGCCGCGCCCGCCCCGGTGCCCGCGGTGGCGATCACGTTGTGGCCGCACGCGTGGCCGATGTTGGGCAGCGCGTCGTACTCGGCCATGATCGCGACGGTCGGCCCGGGGCCCTGGCCCGCGATGGTGGCGCGGAACGCGGTGGGCAGGCCCCCCACGCCGCGCTCCACGCTGGCCCCCTGCTTGGCGAGGAAGTCGGCGAGCCAGGCCGAGGCCTTGTGCTCCTCGAAGCACAGCTCGGGGTTGGCGTGGATCTGGTGGCTGATCCGCTCCAGCTCGTCGGCGAGGCGGTCCACCGTCTCCGCGACGCGATTCTTGGCCTGCTCGAGCGCGGTCTCGGCGGCCATCTACTTGCTCTTGGCGAACTCGGCCTGGGCCGCCTTCACGCGGGCGGGCTCGGCGAGCAGATCGTAGGTGGTGAGGGCCATGGTTTTGGCCGCCGCGACCATGCCCGCGCGGGCGAGAGGCTTCACCGCCGCGTCCGCGAACTCGCGGGTGTGAATCGCCATGCCGGTGGGGGCGATGGCCACCATCGGCTGGATCGCCGGGATCACCTGGCTCACGTTGCCGATGTCGGAGGAGCCGAGGCGGTCGGGGATCGGCGCGCCCTCGGTGAGACCGGCGGTCCTCATGTTGGCCGCGAAGAGGTCGAGCATCACCCGGCTCGACTTCATCGGCTCGTAGACGCTGTCGTGCTGGGTGATCTTGAGCGTGCAGCCGGTGGCGCGGGCCGCGCCCTCCGCGGCCCCCGACACGCGCTTGAAGAGATCCCACATGGTGTCGATGCGCGGGGCGCGCACGTAGAAGACCGCGGCGGCGTACTCCGGGATGATGTTGGCGGCCGCGCCGCCGCTCGTGATGATCCCGTGGATCCGGCAGTCCGGCCGCACCTGCTGCCTGAGCATGCTCACCGCGTTGTACATGGCGATCACCGCGTCGAGGGCGTTCACCCCCTCCCAGGGATCCGCGGAGGCGTGCGAGGCCTTGCCGGTGAACTCGAAGGTGCCGCGCGCGATCCCGAGGAGGTCCTGGTGCAGGATCGTGCGGTCGAAGCCGTGGATCATCATCGCGCAGTCCACGTCCTTGAAGACCCCCGCCTTGATCAGCTTCACCTTGCCACCGCCGCCCTCTTCGGCGGGGGTGCCGATCACCTGGATCCGCCCCTTGGGCAGCTGGGCGCGCACCGCGGCCAGCGCCGCGCCGGCCCCCGCACCCGAGGTGGCGATCACGTTGTGGCCGCACGCGTGCCCGATGCCGGGCAGCGCGTCGTACTCGCAGAGGATCGCGATGGTCGGGCCCTCACCGGTCTCGATGGTGGCGCGGAACGCGGTCTCCACCCCGCCCACGCCCTTCTCAACCCTGTAGCCCTGCTTGCCCAGGAAGTCGCTCAGCCAGCCGCAGGCTCGGACCTCCTGGTAGGCCAGCTCCGGATGGGCGTGGATCTGGCGGGAGAGGGCTTCGAGCTCGTCGCCCAGGTGGTCGACGGCCTGCGCGATGGAATCCTTGATCGTGCTCATGGGGGCCTCCGGCATACCGCGGTCAGGGGGACTGCGCGCAGAAGAGGAAGAAGAGCGGCCGGGTGGCATCGAGCGACCCCCCGCGGCCGGGCTCGTTCACGCAGCGGACGCTCGGCGAATCCGAGGAGCGGCGCGGGGAATCGACGCTGGCGCAGGCCGTCAGGGTGAGGGCGGCGCCGAACGCCATGGCGGTTCGCACGAGGACGAGGGAGCGCACGGGGAAGAAGAGTACCACGAGCCCGCGGAGGCGGGCGACGGCGGAGGAGCGGTCAGGAGGAGGGGGTGAGAGCGGGATCGACGGCGGGGACGCCGCCCGGCAGCTCGATCACGAACATCGCACCGCCGCCGGGGCGGTTCTCGGCCCAGAGACGCCCTTCGTGCTCGGCCACCACGCTGTGGGCGACCGACAGCCCCAGGCCGCGACCCTCGCCGGGCGCCTTGGTCGTGAAGAATGGGTTGAAGACGCGAGCCAGATCGTCGGGCGCCACGCCGGGCCCATCGTCGGAGACCTCGATCCGCACGCCGCCGTCGCCCGCCGGGCGCACCCGGATCGCGAGCGTGCCCGAGCCGCGGGCGGTCGACATCGCCTGCTCGGCGTTCTGCACCAGGTGGAAGAGGGCCTCCTGGAGCTGATTGCTGTCGGCCCAGATCTCGGGCACTTCCTCGAACTCGGTCTGCACCGTGATGTGGGCGCCCTCGAGGCGCGACTGGTGCAGGGACAACACCTTGTAGATCTGATCGCTGACCTTGCAGCGCGCGCGGCGCAGGGGCGACCGCTCCGCGAAGAGCACCAACTCCCGCACGATGTTGGCGGCGCGCTTGGTGGCCCCGTCGATGACCTTGAGCCCGGTGAGGACCGCGTCGTGATCCTGGAACTGCAAGAGCAGGTGCACCTGGCCCAGGATGATCATGAGCGGGTTGTTGATCTCGTGCGCGACGCCGCCCGCCAGCTCGCCGACCGCGGCCAGCCGCTCGGCTCGCACCACGTCGGTGTGAGAGCGGCGCAGCTCCTCGAGCTGCAGGCGCGTCTCGGTGTACAGGCGCGCGTTGTCCAGCGCCAGCCCGATCTGGTCGGCGCTCGACTCGAGCAGCGCGACCTCCTCGTTGCTGAAGCGGTCCTCGGTCTGCCGGCCGAGCGAGAGCGTGCCCAGGATGCGGTGCCGCGCCCGGATCGGCACGCAGAGGAACCCGCGGATGCCGTCGGCGGTGACCGCGGCCCGCGCGGCGGGCAGCAGGTCGTTGGCGCGCCCGGCCTCGTCCACGCGGCGCACGCGGCCCGAGGCGGCCACCCGGCCGATGAGACCCTGGCCGATGGGCAGCATCTCGTTGACCTCGCGCAGGCGGTCCGAGAGCCCGCGCTCGCCGCGCAGAAGGAGCATCTTGCCGTCGGAGGAGACGAGGTGGAGGCTCGCGATCTCGTGGCCGGTCACGTGGGTGAGGGCGCCCAGCGACTTCTGGATGACCTCGTTGAGATCGAGCGAGCGGCTCACCGCCTCGGTCACCGTGCGAAGAATTTGCAGGTGACGGATGAGCGACGTGGCGCCGCCTAGTCCGCGACTGTTGACTCGGGCCATTGCGAGATCGTCTCGGCTCCCCATTGCTGGCATGCGTTGAACCGTCCCTGCGTACCAAGCAAGCGAAGTGCCATGGCTACCGATTCAATAATACCATGTATAACAACTATTTAACCGGTGCCACGAAGACCCCCCCGACGAGCGAGCGATACGGCCCCGACACACTGTCAGGTCAGACCATGGAGAAATTGTCGCGCGTGCGCGATCCGGCGCTCGATCGCGGGGTGGGAATAGAGGAAGAGCTCCTCGAGGCGATGGGGCTCGCGCTCGGCCAGGTTGAGCGTGGCCAGGCGCTCCATGGAGCCGATGAAGGCGCGCGGATCCGGGATGGTCTCGAGCGCGAACCGGTCGGCCTGCCACTCGACCCGCCGCGACCAGCCGTTGGCGACGGGCAGCGCGGCGAGGCTGGCGAGCACGAGGATCAGGCCGAAGAGGGGCAGCCCCGCGATGTCCGCGGGGCCGGTGAGACCGAGCCACCCGGCGCCTCCTCGCAGCGCGTGGTCGGCGATCCAGAACGTCGCGAGGGTCAGGCCGCCCTGGACCAGGAGCCCGCGGCGGATGTCGCCGTGAAGCTGGTGGGCCAGCTCGTGCGCGAGCACCGCCTCGATCTCGTCGGCGGTGAACTGGTCGAGCAGGGTGTCGAAGAGCAGGATGCGCCGGGTGCGGCCGAGGCCGGTCACCGCCGCGTTCGCGGTGCGGCTCTTGCGCGACTGGTCCACCACGAACACGCCGGTCACCGGCACGCCGACCCGGCCGGCGAGCGCGAGCAGCCGCGCGCGCAGCGCGCCGTCGGGCAGCGGGGTGAGGCGATAGAAGAGCGGCACCAGCCAGATCGGCGCGACCAGGGCGAGCAGGGTGTAGCCGGCCAGGAAGATCGCGGCGCCCCAGAGCCACCACCACGGCGTCACCCGCAGCAGCGCGTAGACGGTCACGACCGCGAGCAGCCCGAGCCCGGCGCCGATGAGCGTCGCCTTCGCCCCGTCCCAGAGCCAGCGGCGGAGCGACTGGTGCAGCAGCCCGTAGCGTCGCGGCAGCCAGTATCCGCCGAGCCACTGGAGCGGCAGGGTGAGCAGCCGGTACGCGCCGGCCAGGACGACCATGACGATGGCGAGCTCGAGCCACCACGCGGTCGTCCACTGCGCCACGTGGCGGACGAGATGGGCGGCCGCCCGCGTCTCGATGAGCAGCAGCAGGTAGGCGACGGACAGGACCAGCCCGAGCAGGGAGAGGGCGAGCTGGCGGCGGTGGTAGACGCGCGCGCGGGCGGTCTCCTCGGGCGCCGGAGCCGGGACCATGACCCGAGTGTCCCACCGTCGGGCCCGGGCCGCCAACCGCCGCGGCCGGTGTGCTACACTGGCGCCCAATTCTCACTCAGGGAGCCGCCATGTTTCAGTCCGTCGAGGACGTCCAGCAGCAGTTCAAGAACGCCCGCTACATCGCCAACCGCCGCATCTCCACGGTGGTCTTCCTCGCCGCGCGCATGGGACGTCCCGTGCTCATCGAGGGGCCGGCCGGGGTGGGCAAGACGGAGCTGGCCAAGACGCTCGCCGAGGTGACCGGGCGGCATCTCATTCGCCTCCAGTGCTACGAGGGGCTCGACGAGGGCAAGGCGCTCTACGAGTGGAAGTACGCCAAGCAGCTGCTGTACACCCAGCTGCTCAAGGAGCGCATCGGCGAGCTGATCGCGGACGCGCCCTCGCTGCCCGACGCGGTCGCGCGCATCTCGGGCCAGGACGACGCGTTCTTCTCCCACCGCTTCCTGGCCCCGCGCCCGCTGCTGCAGGCGATCGAGTCGGTGGACCCGGTGGTGCTGCTGGTCGACGAGATCGACAAGGCGGAGCCGGAGTTCGAGGCGTTCCTCCTCGAGGTCCTGTCGGACTTCCAGGTCTCGGTGCCCGAGCTCGGCACGATCCGGGCTACCCAGATCCCGCTGGTCGTCCTCACCTCCAACAACGCGCGCGAGCTCTCCGACGGCCTCAAGCGGCGCTGCCTGCACCTGTTCATCGACTTTCCGCCCGCCGACGAGGAGCTGGCGATCATCCGCCTCAAGGTCCCGGAGGTCTCCGAGCGCCTCGCCCAGACCGTGGTCGCGGCGGTGCAGCGCATCCGCGCGCTCGAGCTGCGCAAGGCCCCGTCGATCTCGGAGAGCCTCGACTGGGCGCGCTCGCTCGTGATCCTGAACGCGGAGACGCTCGACCGGGACCTGGTGGAATCCACGCTCACCCTGCTCGTGAAGCACGAGAAAGACCTCGAGCGGGTCAAGGGCGCCCTCGACAAGGTGCTGGCCGACCTGGGCTAGTCCGGCCCATGAGCGGGAGCCCGTCCGGCCTCACCGAGTTTCGCGAGCTCTGGTTCCCGAGCCCGCGCATCCGGCTGCCGGAGCTGGGCCCGTCGGGTCCGGTGTTCATCGAGGGAGGGCGCTGCGTCTCGAGCGCGCTCGGCGAGTACACGAAGCTCTGGATCTCCGCGGCGGGGCGCTGGCACTTCTACTACGTGCACCCGGCGCCGCGCGACTTCTACCTGGCCACGATGCCCGAGGCGGTGCCCCACTTGTTGCACCCCGGGGAGATGACGGTGGAGACCTTCCGTCAGGGGCTCGCCTACAAGGTCGTGCTCGGCCTGCGGTGCGCGGAGGGCCCGGTGCGGGTGCTCCACCTGGTGGGCGACGTGACCGACGTGTCGCGGGTGATGGAGCGCGACGAGGAGGCGCCCGCGGGCCCGCTCGGGTGGAAGCTCAAGATGGCGCACCTGATCGCCCAGGGCTCGTTCCACGGCCTGATCCGCCTCGAGGACGGCCGCCTGCACCCGATCAGCCGCGACGGCGGCGAGGACGTCTTCAAGTCCTCCTGGGTCCACTTCGCCCGATGAGCCCAGCCGCGGAGAGGCCAAACCGCCAAACCGGCATCGTCCACATTCAAGCGAGATAAATGGACCAGAGAATCCTGGAATTCATCGGGGATCTGCGGCGGGCGGAGATGCGCATCTCGCCCAGCGAGGCGCTCGACGCCCTCGCCGCCTCCACCGAGATCGGCCTCGAGGATCGCGAGACGTTCAAGAGCGCGCTCGCGACCACGCTCGTCAAGGAGTCGCGCGACCTCGTCACCTTCAACCGCATCTTCGATCTCTACTTCCTCGACCTGCAGGCGCTCGGGGAAGGCCTCAAGAAGGCGCTGGGCCCGGAGGATCCCAAGATCCGGGAGATGCTCGACCGGCTGGCCTCCGAGGACGGTATGGAGCTCGACGAGCTCACCGAGCTCATGCTCCAGGGCGAGGGCAGCGACATGGAGATGGCCATCCGCCAGGAGGGCCAGAGCGCCGGCCTCGAGCGGCTGATGTACTTCCTGCAGGTCGGCTACTTCTCCCGCCGCATCTACGACAAGTTCGACTGGGAGGCGATCGAGCGGGACCTGAGCCGGATCATGCAGCTCCTGGAGGCCAAGGGGCTCGACCCGGGCATGCTCGCGCGCATCCGCAACTATCTCGACCAGCGCCTCGAGGCCTTCCGCCGCATGATTCGCCAGCACGTGGAGCGCGAGCTGGAGCGCCGCGCCATGCGCGCGGGGGAGAAGCTGACGCGCGAGGTCCTCACCGAGAAGCCGCTGTTCGCGCTCTCCGCCGACGAGGTCGCCCAGATGAAGGCGGTGGTCGCCCGCCTCGCCCGCAAGATCAAGGACGCCCTCGCGCTGCGCCAGCGGCAGGAGGAGAAGGGGCGGCTCGACACGCGGCGGACCATCCGCCAGAGCCTGCAGTACGGCGGGATCCCGATGGAGGTGCGGTTCCGGCGGCGGCACCGCGAGAAGCCCAAGCTGATCACGCTCTGCGACGTGTCGGACTCGGTGCGGAACGCCTCCCGCTTCATGCTGCAGCTCGTGTGGAGCCTGCAGGAGTGCTTCTCCCGCGTGCGCTCCTACGTCTTCGTGTCCGAGATCGCGGAGGTCACCCAGGCCTTCAACACCTACCCGGTGGACACCGCGATCGACTGGGCGCTCAAGTCGTCCTCGGTGGACTATCACTGCCGCTCCGACTTCGGCTACGCGTTCAACCGCTTCGTGAAGACCGAGCTCGACACGCTCGACCGCAAGACCACCGTCCTGATCCTGGGCGACGCGCGCAACAACTACAACGACCCGCAGGCCTGGGCCATCCGGCAGATCCGGGAGCGGGTGAAGGGCGTCATCTGGCTCAATCCGGAGGGGCAGTGGGGCTGGGGGATCGGGGACAGCGTGATGCCGCTCTACTCGCCGGCCTGCGACATCGTGAAGGAGTGCCGCACGGTGGGGCAGCTCGTCCAGGTCGTCGATCACCTGGTTCACTCCTGGTGGCGTCGCGGGCGCTGATCGCGCTCCTGCTCCTGGTCTCCTCGCTCGGCGCCGGTCCGGGCGCCGCGCTCGGCGCGGAGTGCGTGGCCCTCGACGACTTCTCCCAGGGCCGGCTCGGCGAGTTCCCGCTGGAGTGGAAACCGCGCAAGGAGTCGGGCCGGCCGGTGTACTCCATCCGGGAGGAGGGCGGCCGGCGGTTCCTCCGCGGGATCGCCCGGCGCATCGGCATCCAGGCGGGCCGGGAGGTGGCCTGGAACCTCGAGACCTATCCGATCCTGGCCTGGTCGTGGCGGCCCATCGAGTTCCCGACCAACTCCGACGAGCGGAAGTCCGGCACCAACGACAGCGCGGTCGCGGTCTACGCGGTCTTTCCCACCTCGGCGATGTCGGTGAAGAGCCTCAAGTACGTCTGGAGCCGGGTGGTGCCCGCGGGCACGCATCTCACGTCGAGCGCGGGGAGCACCCAGGTGCGCGTCCTGCGATCCAGCGCCCAGGTCGGCCACTGGGTCGACGAGCAGGTGAACGTCCGCGAGGACTACCAGAAGTACTTCGGCGGCGGTGAGGTCCCCCGGCCGGGCGGGATCGCGGTGCTCACCGACTCCGACGACACCCGGAGCAGCGCGCAGGGCGACTACGCGAGCTTCCGCGTGTGCAAGCCGTGAGGCGCGCGGCGGGTGGCTGACGCGGGCGATCCGTTCGAGACCCTCTACGCGCGCGGGGTGACCGACGGGCTGCCGGTGATCCCGCCGACCCGCGGGCGGGTGGCCGCCGCGGTGGCCGCCACCGGCCGCGCGGGGAGCGAGGTGATCGCCCTCGTGCCGCCCAACTTCGGGCGCGCCACCGTGGAGAAGATCGCGGTGAACGCGGTGATGGCGGGCTGCCGGCCGGAGTATTTCCCCGTGGTGCTCGCCGCCGTCGACGCGCTGCTCGATCCGACCTTCAACCTGCGCGGCGTGCAGACGACGGACGAGAACGTCGCGCCGCTCCTCCTGGTCA
>DATFGS010000641.1:0-3676 GCA_035249225.1 Candidatus Methylomirabilota bacterium
AGGCGCGCGTGCGCTCCTCCATGCCGCCGGCGCCGCCGGGCGCGCCGTCCGACGGCGGGGCCTGCAGCCGCGCGAAGTGCAGGCTGACGCCGGGCGGCGCCATGCGGTAGAGCTCGGGCTCCACCGTCGGATTTCCCGGCGGGACCAGCACGCCGATGCGCGCGCGCGGGCTCACAGGCGCTAGGGCTTCGGGACCTTCAGGGTCTTGCTGATCATCAGGCTGCCGGACAGGAGGAAGAGCAGGCTGACGAGATGCAGCTCGAGCCCGCCCACCCTCACCGGAAACAGGCTCTGCCGGTGGAAGGCCAGGAGCAGCAGGCCGAGCGGGACGATGCTGGTCGGGATCGGCGTGCCCTCGAAGTAGCGCACCTTGCCGGTGTCGGCGGCGAGCGTCTCCGCGGTGACGTTGTAGCGGGCGAGGCGGCTCAGCCCGCAGCCCACGAAGTACATGAGGATGATCTGGTCGAGCGTGCCCCGAAGCCCGGCCGCGAACGCGATGCCCGCGGGCGCCACCCCGAACGAGATCACGTCGGCGAGCGAATCCAGCTCACGCCCCATCGGCGAGGCGTGGTGTCGCCAGCGCGCGATGCGCCCGTCGAGCACGTCGAAGAGCAGGGCCAGGAGGACGAGCGCGGCGGCGAGATCCATGCGCCAGCGCTCGCCCCGGGCGAGGAACCACATCGCCTGGAACAGGGCGGCGACTCCGCAGAAGCCGTTGACGATGGTGAAGAAGTCCGCCAGGTGAAAGTCGCGGATCATCGAGAAGTGGCGGCCGGTCATGACGCGATGCGGGGACCGTCGGGATCCACGCCGACCATGCGGACGAAGTTCGCCACGAGCCCGGGGCTGTGGAAGGTGCCCACGCGCTCGGTGAGCACCTTCACCGCGAACTGGCGCGAGCGCGCCTTCGCGTACGGCCGCGTGGTGCAGATCGCGTCGTAGACGTCCGAGATGGAGGTCATCTGGCTCGCCAGGGTGGGGCGGCGGCCGATGCGCGGCACCGGGTAGTTCGGCTGGCCGTCGTAGCGCATGTGGTGCTCGTAGGCCACCAGGATCGCGAGCGGATGGCTGCCCTCGACGCCGCAGAGGTGGGTGGCACCCTCCTGGGCGTGGCCCATCATGATCCGCCACTCGTCGCCCTCGAGCTTGCCCGGCTTGTTCAGCACGTCGAGCGGGATCTTCAGCTTGCCGATGTCGTGCAGGAACGCGGCGAGCCCGATGGCGTGCAGCCGCGCCCCCTCGATGCCGAACGAGCGCGCCTGGGCCAGGGTGAGGAGCGAGACGTTCACGGAGTGCACGAAGGTGTAGTCGTCGTGGGTCTTGAGCGGGGCGAGCGGCAGGATCTCCCGCGTGGCCCGCTGGAGCGCGTCCATGAGGCTCCACACCACCTGCTCGAGGCGCACGAGGCCGCCCCGGCGGTCGGTGCGGAACTCGGTGAACGCGTCGCGCGCGCCGTCCACGTTCTGCGCGGTCAGCGATTCGATCGCGGAGTCCCCGCCCGGGCCCTTGCCCTGGCCCCCGCCCGCGCCGGTCCCGGGTCCCGGGCCCTCCTCGAGCATGGGAGCGGCCTGCAGCTCGACCCGGCCCACCGTGATGTACCGCGTGGAGATCGGCACGCCGCCGAGGGCCATCGGGGTCAGGAAGCGCACGCACTCCTCGGCGTCGAGGCCGTGCGCCACCGTCAGGCGCTCCACACCGCGCCGGGTGAGCGCGCGGATGAACTGCTGGTGGTAGAGGCTGCCCGTCCGGAGGGGCTGGGTCTCCACCACGAGGTCCTGGCCGACCACGAGGAACGTGAGCGAGTCCCGCTGCCGCTCCTGGCAGGCCGCGCTCACCGCCTCCAGGATGCGGTCCACGTGACTGGTGAGCGCGGGATGCTCGGAGCCGTAGAGCGCGCGCATGTTGATCCCGGCGACGAGGCTGACCACCAGCCGGTCCACCGCGGAGAGCGCACCCGGGATCGCCGGCTCGGTCATTCGGATCCGGCCCCGGGCGATGCCCCCGTCGACCCCTCGGCGTCCGCGGTCCGCTCGGACACGGGAGGACCCGCCTTCGCGAGGCCGCGGCAGATGTCGCGGATGATGGGATCCCGGGATCGCTCGCCCTTCGCCACCCAGGCGGCGCGGCCGGCCACGGGGTAGGAGCTCAGGTAGCGGTAGGCGGACCGGCGCTCCTCGATCGCCGCGAGCGGGAAGGGCCGCTCGCGGAAGAAGCGACCGAGCCGCGGGAGGACCGCGGGGTCCCCGAGGTCGGCGAGGGCCCGGAGCGCCTTGAGGCGCATCGAGCGGTGCCGCCCGAAGAAGTCCCAGCGGAGCAGGATCTCCACCAGCAGGTCGGTCGCCTGGGTGATGCCGTGCTGGCCGGAGAGCAGCACCGCCGCCTCGGCCAGCCTCGGGTCGGGGTGGTTGATGGTCCGCGCGAGCAGGTCGCGCGGCACCTTCGAGTCGAAGGCGAAGAGCGCGCGGATCGCTTCGAGCCGGACCCGGAGGTCGGGGTGATCCGCGCAGCGCAGGATCTCGCTCATGGCCGAGCGGTCCTGCACGCGCCGGAGGAGCAGGACCATGTTGCGCACCACGTACCAACGCGAATCCGCGAGGAGGCGCCGCGTCTCCGGGACGATGGCGGGCCCGAGCGAGGCCGCGAGCTCGATCAGCCGCAGGCGGCGGCCCCGATCCTGCTCGGCGGCCAGCGCCTCCAGGAGCCCGCGCGCCGCCGAGGCGCCCAGGGCCAGGATCAGCGTCTGCACCTGCACGAACGGCGGCCCGCCCGGCTGGCGGCTCGCGGCCACCAGGGCGGCCAGGGTCTGGGCGTCGGCGAGGTTGGCCAGGAACTCGTCGAGCGCCGCGCGCCGCTCTGCCAGGCTCGGGTCCGCGGCGAGGTCGCGCACCGCGCGGATGATGCCGACGGCCTGGGCGAAGCGGTTCTGCTGGAGCGCGCGCACGAAGACCTCCCGCAGGCGGCCCAGGACGAGCGGGCGCACGATGTCGGGAGCGACCGCGGTCATGTCGAGCAGCGTCGTGACGACCCGCCGCTCGATCGCGTCGTCGCTCTCGGTGTCGGGTCCGAAGGCGTCGGGATCGGCGGCCACCTCGACCGCGATCGCGTCGAGGTCCACCGTGGGCTTCTGGGCCAGCAGCGCGCGATGGTCCTCGGGGTTGTAGCGGTCCACGTCCTCCTCGCGGAACAGGGCGGCCATCTCCGCGAAGTCCGCGGGCGGCTCGGGCAGCGCCGGCGTGGGGCCCGTCTCCTCGTGCGCCTCGGCCAGGGCCTGGGCCATCTGGAGCGCGTGGCTCGAGAGCTGGCCCTGCTCGCGGGCCAGTCGGCGCAAGCCGCGGAGCACGTCGGCGGCGGGCAGCGCGGCGGCCAGGCTGGCCAGGTGGCTGCTCGCCGTCTCTTCGCGCGCGAGGGTACGGAGGGCGGCGGCCAGCACCGGCTCACGGACCTCGCCGGGCAGCGCACGCAGGAGCTGGATGATCTGCGGGGCGAGCTTCTCCCGCTCGTCGCTGTCCGCGCTCTCCAGGCGATTGCCCACGAGCCCGGCGAGCGTGTACGCGGCGGCCATGCCGAGTCGGCCGCCCCCTCCGGGCCCCCCGCCGGTCTGGTCGAATCCGGCGCCGCCCCGGCCGCTGCCCCGTCCGAGCCCGCCGCCGCCCCAGCCTCCGCCGCTGGCGCCCCC
>DATFGS010000642.1:0-3273 GCA_035249225.1 Candidatus Methylomirabilota bacterium
TCCGAGATCTCCTGCTGGCGGTTCTCCTGCTGGTGGCGGCCGCGCATCAGCTGGAGATAGTCGATGACGATCAGGTCGAGGCCGTGCTCCGCCTTCATGCGCCGCGCCTTGGCGCGCGCCTCGAGCACGGTGAGGGCGGGCGAGTCGTCGATGTATACCGGCGCCTCCGCGAGCCGCCCCGCCGCGTTGGTCAGGCGCGTCCAGTCCCGCGGGTCGAGGTACCCGGTGCGCACCTTGTGGGAGTCCACCTTGGCCTCGGCGCACAGCAGGCGCTGCACGAGCTGCTCCTTGGACATCTCGAGGCTCAGCACCAGCACCCGCTTGTGATCCTCGACTCCCGCGAACTTGGCGATGTTGAGGGCGAAGGCGGTCTTGCCCATCGAGGGCCGGCCCGCGATGATGATGAAGTCGCTGGGCTGGAAGCCCGAGGTCATCCGGTCGAGGTCGTCGAAGCCGGTGGCGAGCCCGGTGATGTGCTCCTTGCGGTCGTAGAGCTTCTCGATGTGCTCGAAGGTGTCCTTCAGGATGGCCCGCACCGGGAAGGCCGAGCCCTGCATGCGGCGCTCGGAGATCTGGAAGATCAGCCGCTCCGCGTCGTCGAGCAGCTTGTCGACGTCGTCGCGGGCCTCGTAGCTCTGCCCGATGATCTCGGTGGCGATGCGGATCAGGTCGCGCAGGAGGGCCTTCTCCCGCACGATCCCCCCGTAGGAGAGGAGGTGGGCCGCGGTCGCGGCCTCCTCGACCAGGCTCGCGAGGGCGGCCGCGCCGCCCACCTCTTCCAGGGTCGCGCGCCGCTTCAGCTCCTCCGACACGGTGAGCAGGTCCACCGGCTCGTTGCGCTCGAAGAGCGCGAGGGTGGCGTCGAAGATCTTGCGGTGCCCTTCCTTGTAGAAGTCGGCGGGCTTGAGGAGCTCGATCGCCTTGGGCAGGCTCTCCCGCTCCAGGAGGATCGCCCCCAGCACGGCCCGCTCGGCCTCCAGGCTGTGGGGCGGGATCTTGGAGGTGAGCAGGTCGGTGAGGGTGGCCACCGTTACTCCCGGGTCACGGACACCTTCAGCTGGGCGGTGACGTCGTGGTGCAGGCGCACCGGCACCGAGAACTCCCCGATCGTCTTGATCGGCTCGTCGAGCCCGATGCGGCGCCGCTCGACCTCGATGCCGTGCTGCGAGAGAAAGCTCGCGAGGTCGGCGCGGCCCACCGAGCCGAAGAGCCGGCCCTCGTCGGAGGCCTGCCGGCGCTGGGCGAAGTGCAGGCCCTCGATGGCCTGGGCCTGGCTCCGCGCGTCCGCCTGGAGCTTGGCCGCCTGCGCGTTCTGGCGCGCCTTGATCTGCTCGATGTTCTTGAGGTTCGCCGGGGTGGCGTGCAGGGCCAGCT
Source organism: Candidatus Methylomirabilota bacterium (assembly GCA_035249225.1). Lineage (GTDB taxonomy): Bacteria > Methylomirabilota > Methylomirabilia > Rokubacteriales > CSP1-6 > CAMLFJ01. The sequence goes on from DATFGS010000642.1 coordinate 1,375, forward strand.
TCTGGGGCAGCAGGAAGTTACGCGCGTAGCCGTCGGAGACGTCGCGGACCTCGCCGCGGCGGCCCAGGGTCGGCACGTCGTCCATCAGGATGATCTTCATGACCCGCTCCTCACTCGGCGGTCTGGGCGAGCAGGGCCACCGTGCGCGCGCGCCGGACCGCACGGGTGAGCTGCCGCTGATGGCGGGCGCAGCTCCCCGAGATGCGGCGCGGGGTGATCTTGCCGCGCTCCGAGACGAAGTTGCGGAGCCGGCGAATGTCCTTGTAGTCGACCAGGCTGACCCGGTCGACGCAAAACTTGCAAACCTTGCGGCGACCGAACCGGCGCCGCTTGACGGGCTTTCCACCTGGCGGAATGGCTTGTTCCTCCTCTTGGAACGGGACTTAACCTGAACGGGCTAGAACGGCACCTCGTCGTCGGCCTCGCCGCCCGCCTCGACCGGCTCGGGCACTCCGGGCGCGGACGCGGCGGCCGACTTGCTGCGGCCCATGAACTGCACCCGCTCCGCGACGACCTCGACGACGCTGCGCTTCTGGCCGTCCTTCGTCTCCCAGTCGCGGGTCTGCAGCCGGCCCTCGACCATTATCGGGCTGCCCTTGTCGAGGTACTCGCCGCAGCTCTCGGCCTGCTTGCCCCACACCACCACCGTGAGAAAGCAGGTCTCCTCGCGCTTCTCTCCACCCTGCGTCGTGTAGTTCCGGTTGACGGCCAGTCGGAGATCGGCGACCGCGGTGCCGCTGGGCGTGTACCGGAGCTCCGGGGTCCGCGTCAGGTTGCCGATCAGGAACACTCGGTTCAGGTTCGTGGCCATCAGACGACCTCCTCCACCGCGGGAGCCGAGGGCTTCGGCGCCGTCCGGACGCGCTTGGGCGCCGGGACGCGGGTCGTGAAGTACCGGAGGACCTGCTCGTTGAGCTTCAGCTGGCGCTCGAACTCCTTGATGGTCGCCGGCTCCGCCTTGGACTCGAGCACCGCGTAGGTGCCCTCGCGCTGCTTGCGCATGTCGTAGGCGAGCCGCCGCTTGCCCCAGCTCTCCGCCTTGCCGATCTCGCCGCCGAGGGTCTTGAGCGTCTCCTGCACCTTGGTGAGGAGCGCGGCCACTTCCTCTTCGTTCAGCCGGGGATCCAGGATCAGTAGGGTCTCGTACGGGTACAAACACTCACCTCCTTTGAGGTCTCCCGCTTTGAAGCGCTTTACGTTACCAGAGCCTGCGGTCAAAGACAACCTGGGTCAAGCGTGGACAAAAAAGTACGGCCCTTGCCGCGACCGGCAAGGGCCGTCCCCGCACCGACGGCTGCGCCGTCGGGCCTAGAAGTCCCCGTGGGGCATCGGCGGGGCCGCCGCCGGCTTGTCCTCGGGCAGATCGGTGATCAGCGCCTCCGTGGTCAGCAGGAGCGCGGCCACCGACGCCGCGTTCTGCAGTGCCACCCGCTCCACCTTGGTGGGGTCGATGATACCGGCCTGGATCATGTCCACGAACTCGAGCGACTCCGCGTCGAAGCCGCGGGTCACCACCTTCTCGGCCTTGACCTTCTCCACGATCACGCTGCCCTCGAGCCCCGCGTTCTCCACGATCTGGCGGATGGGCTCCTCGAGCGCGCGCTTGACGATCATGGCGCCGACCTTCTCGTCGCCTTCCAGCTTCAGCCCGTCGATGGAGGTGGAGGCCCGCAGCAGGGCCACCCCGCCGCCCGGCACGATCCCTTCCTCCACCGCCGCGCGGGTCGCGTTGAGCGCGTCCTCCACGCGGGCCTTCTTCTCCTTCATCGCGGTCTCGGTCGCGGCGCCCACCTTGATGACCGCCACGCCGCCGGCCAGCTTGGCCAGCCGCTCCTGCAGCTTCTCCCGGTCGTAGTCCGAGGTGGTCTCCTCGATCTGGGCCCGGATCTGCTTGATGCG
>DATFGS010000643.1:0-5505 GCA_035249225.1 Candidatus Methylomirabilota bacterium
CTTGTGCCCGGGAAGCTGGCCGCCCTCGCCCGGCTTGGCGCCCTGGGCCATCTTGATCTGCAGATCCTCCGCGTTGACCAGGTACTCGCTGGTCACCCCGAAGCGGCCGGAGGCGATCTGCTTGATCGCGCTGCGGCGCCAGTCCCCGTTCGGCTCGCGCCGGTAGCGGCTGGGATCCTCGCCGCCCTCCCCGGTATTGGACTTGCCTCCGAGGCGGTTCATCGCGACCGCGAGGGTCTGGTGCGCCTCCAGGCTGATGGAGCCGTAGGACATGGCGCCGGTGGCGAAGCGCTTGACGATGGCCTCGACCGGCTCGACCTCCGCCAGCGGCACCGGCTCCGGGGCGTCGCGCAGCACGAAGAGCCCGCGCAGGGTCGCGAGGTGGCGGCTCTGGTCGTCCACCGCCCTCGTGTAGTCCTTGAAGATCCGGTACTGGCCGCTCTGGGTGGCGTGCTGGAGCCGGAACACGGTGTCCGGGTTGAAGAGGTGATACTCGCCGTCCCGCCGCCACTGGTACTCGCCGCCCCAGTCCAGCTCGCGGCCCCCCACGGGGCGCTCCGGATGCGCGCGCCGGTGCCGCGCCGCCACCTCCGCGGCGACCACGTCGAGGCCGACCCCGCTGATGCGGGAGGCGGTCCAGGTGAAGTAACGGTCCACGAGCGTCTTGCCGAGGCCGATCGCCTCGAAGATCTGTGCGCCGCGATAGGAGTGGATGGTGGAGATCCCCATCTTGGAGATCACCTTGAGCACGCCCTTGTTGAGCGCCTTGATGTAGTTCTTGACCGCGGTCTTGTGATCGAGGCCGGGCAGGAGGCCCTGGAGGATCATGTCGTCGAGGCTCTCGAACGCGAGGTACGGATTGATCGCGCCCGCCCCGTAGCCCAGCAGCAGGGCCATGTGGTGCACCTCGCGGGCCTCGCCGGTCTCGATGACGAAGCCCACCTTGCAGCGGGTGCCCTCGCGGATGAGGTGGTGGTGCACACCCGCGGTGGCGAGCAGGGCGGGGATGGGGGCGTGGGTCGCGTCCACCCCGCGGTCGGACAGGATCAGGAAGGTGTTGCCCGCGGCGACCGCGCGGCTCACCTGCGCGCACAGCTCGTCCATGGCCCGCTCGAGGCCCGCGCCGCCCTCCGCGACCGGGAAGAGCATGGACACGGTCGCGGCCTTGAAGCCGGGGAGGTCCACGTGGCGGATGCGCGCGAGCTCGTCGTTGTTCAGGATCGGGGTCTTGAGCTTGATCTGCCGGCACGCCTGCGGCACCGGCTCGAGGAGGTTGCCCTCCGGCCCGATGCTGGTCGCGATCTGGGTGACGAGCTCCTCGCGGATGCCGTCGAGCGGGGGATTCGTCACCTGGGCGAAGAGCTGCTTGAAGTAGTCGTAGAGCAGGCGCGGCCGCTCCGAGAGCACGGCCAGGGAGGTGTCGGTGCCCATCGAGCCCACCGGCTCCTCGCCGCCGCTGGCCATCGGGCCCAGCAGGAGGCGGAGATCCTCGTGGGTGTAGCCGAAGACCTGTTGCCGCTCCAGCACCGTCTCGTGATCCGGCTCCGGGACGTGGGGCGGCTCGGGCAGGCTCTCGACCGGGGTGAGGTACGCCCGGATCCACTCCCCGTAGGGATACTGGGCCGCGTAGGTGTGCTTGAGCTCGGTGTCATCGATGATCCGGCCCTGGGCGGTGTCCACCAGGAAGATGCGCCCGGGGTGCAGGCGCTCCTTCAGGAGCACGCGGTCGGGCGGGATGTCGAGCACGCCCACCTCGGAGGCCATCACCACCATGCCGTCCTTGGTGACGTAGTAGCGCGAGGGGCGCAGGCCGTTGCGGTCGAGCACCGCGCCGATCACGGTGCCGTCGGTGAAGGCGATCGAGGCGGGTCCGTCCCACGGCTCCATCAGGCAGCCGTGATACTCGTAGAAGGCCTTCGTCTCCTCGCTCATCGACTCGTGCCCGCTCCACGCCTCCGGGATCATCATGAGCACGGCCAGGGGCAGGGGCCGGCCCGCCATGACCAGGAACTCGAGCACGTTGTCGAAGACCGCGGAGTCGCTGCCGCCCTCGACCACGATTGGCACGATCTTCTTGAGATCGTCGCCGAGCAGCGCGGAGTGGCAGAGCGACTCGCGCGCCCGCATCCAGTTGATGTTGCCCCGCAGGGTGTTGATCTCCCCGTTGTGGGCGATGAACCGGTAGGGGTGCGCGAGGGGCCACGAGGGGAACGTGTTCGTGGAAAACCGCTGGTGCACCAGCGCGAGCGCCGACTCCACCAGGGGATCGGTGACGTCCGGGAACATGCCCTCGATCTGGTCGGCCGAGAGCATACCCTTGTAGACGAGGGTGTTGGCGGAGAGGCTCGGCAGGTAGAAGTACTTCCGCTCGCCGATCTCGCTGTTGCGCACCGCGTGCTCCGCCCGCTTGCGGATGATGTAAAGCTTGCGCTCGAAGGTGGCCCGGTCCGGCACCGCGGGCCCGCGGGCGATGAACACCTGCTCGACCACCGGCTCGACCGAGCGCGCGGTGGGCCCGATCGGGGAGGAGTCGGTGGGGACGGGCCGCCAGCCGAGGACCACCTGGCCCTCGTCGGCCACGAGCCGCTCCAGGATGGCCCGGCACGCGTCCCGATCGGCGGCCCCGCGGGGCAGGAAGACCAGGCCGGCCCCGTAGTGGCCCGGCGCGGGCAGGGTGATCCCGAGCCCGCCGCACTCGCGCTCGAGGAACCGGTGGGGCATCTGGATGAGGATGCCGGCCCCGTCGCCCGTGTTCACCTCGCAGCCGCAGGCGCCCCGGTGCAGGAGGTTCTTGAGCACGGTGAGGGCCTGGCTCACGATCGCGTGGGACTTTCGCCCCTTGATGTCCACCACGAAGCCCACCCCGCAGGCGTCGTGCTCGTGGGCCGGATCGTAGAGCCCCTGCGCCGGGGGCAGCCCCGGGTCCGTCACCGCCGACATCTCCCCTGACATTCCCCCTGACATCTGGTGGTCGTCCGTCACGTCGTCTCTCTCCACCCCGCGTCTTCGCCGGGGCCCCGAGCGGTGTGTGCTGCGCCGCGGCCCAACGTGTCCCGGTGAGACTACACGGAAGCGGATCATTAGCCAAGCGCGAAGTGAAAAAACACGTCATAAGGAACGCTAATAGTGATAGAGTGGCGGCCGTGAACCTCGAGACGCTCAAGCTCTACTGCGACGTGGTCCGCCTCCGCAGCTTCTCGCGCGGGGCGGCCTCCAACTCGGTCTCGCAGTCGGCGGCGAGCCAGGCCATCCAGCAGCTCGAGGCCGAGCTGGATGCGGCGCTGCTGGACCGCTCCCGCCGCCCGCTCCTGCCCACCGAGCAGGGCCAGGCCTTCTACGACGCCTGCCGCGCCCTGCTGCAGGGCTTCGAGAAGGCGCGCGCGGACCTGGCCGCGGCGCGCGAGCGCGTGGAGGGCACGGTGCGGGTCGCGGCGATCTACTCGGTCGGGCTGCACGACATGAGCCGCCACATGCAGCCCTTCATGTCGGACTACCCGCAGGCGCGGGTGCTGCTCGAATGCCTGCATCCGCACAAGGTGGTCGAGGCCGTGCTCAACGACGAGGCCGATCTCGGCATCCTGTCGTATCCGGCCGCCACGCGCGCCCTGGCCGTCCTGCCCCTGCGCGACGAGCCCATGGTGCTGGTCGCGCACCCGGCCCATCGCCTGGCGCGCCGGCGCTCGGTCACCCCCGGTGACCTGCAGGGCGAGAAGTTCGTGGCCTTCGATCGCGACCTGGCGGTGCGCAAGGCGATCGACCGGGCGCTCAAGCAGCACGACGTCAAGGTCGAGGTGGTCATGGAGTTCGACAACGTCGAGACGATCAAGCAGGCGATCGGGATCAACGCGGGGATCAGCATCCTGCCGCGGCCCACCGTGCACAACGAGTCCGGGATGCGCACGCTCGCGGTGACCCCGCTCGCGCTCCCCGGGCTGGTCCGGCCGGTCGGGATCATCCATCGCCGGGGCCGGCGGCTCACCCCGGTGGTGGCGCGGTTCATCGCGCAGCTCCAGAAGCCCGCCGACGCGGCCTCGTGAGACCCCGCCCCGTGATAACGTAGTCCCCGAAAGGAGCCGTCGCATGACCGATTCTCCCGCGTCCCTGATCATCGCGGCCAGCGAGGCCGACTCGAACCTCTACTACGCCTGCCGCTTCCTGGCGCCGGACTCCTTCGTGTTCCTCCAGGTCGACGGACGCAAGATCCTGCTCATGTCCGACCTCGAGGTGGACCGGGCGCGCTCGCAGGCGCGGGTGGACGAGGTCCTCTCGCTCTCCGAATGGGACGCCAAGGCCCGGCAGCGCTGGCCGCAGCCGAAGCTCACCGACATCGTCAGCCTGCTGCTCGAGGACTACGGGGTGAAGGCGGTCGAGGTCCCCGGGGACTTTCCGCTCGAGCTGGCCGATCGGCTGCGGGAGCGGGGGATCACCGTGACGCCGCGGCCGAGCCCGTTCCTGCCCGAGCGGGTCGTGAAGACCGCGGACGAGGTGGCGGCCATCGAGGAGGCGCAGCGGCACACCGAGACCGCGCTGGAGGCGGCGCTCCAGATGCTGCGCGAGAGCGTGATCCGGGGCGACGAGGTGCTCTACCGGGGGCGGCCGCTCACCTCGGAGGACCTCAAGAAGACGGTCAATGTCTCGCTCATGGAGCACGACTGCATCGCCGAGCACACGATCATCGCCTGCGGCGACCAGGGCGTGGATCCGCACAACCAGGGCACCGGAGCGATCCGGCCCAACCAGGGGATCATCTTCGACATCTTCCCCCGCTCCTCGACCAGCCGGTACTACGCGGACATGACCCGCACGGTGGTCAAGGGCAAGGCGCCGGACGAGCTGCGCCGCCTCTACGACGCGGTGCTCGCCAGCCAGCTCCGGGGCATCGAGCTGATCCGGGATGGGGCATCCGGCGGGGCCATCCACGCCGAGGTCAACCGGACGCTGGAGAGCCGGGGGTACATGACCGGCGTGGTCAACGGGCGCAACCAGGGGTTCTTCCACGGCACGGGCCACGGTGTGGGCCTCGATATCCACGAGCTGCCGCGAATCAGCCGGCTGGATTACGAGCTCAAGACCGGGCACGTCGTCACGGTGGAGCCGGGCCTCTACTACCCCGGGAAGGGGGCCGTGCGCATCGAGGACATGGTGCTGGTCGAGTCCGGAGGCTGCCGGAACCTCACCCGGTCCCCCAAGATGGAGCTGCTCGAGCTCTAGGCCCCCGGGGCCTGGCCGCCGGACACCGCTGGTCTGGCGGTCCGACCGAAGTCAACCTTGCTTCTATTCAGACGTTTGGGTAGCATGACGTAGGAGTGTCACGCGTCTGATCGTTGTCCCCAAGACTCAGGGTGACCAGAGCCACTCCGCCTGGAATCTGCCGTTGATAGGGCACGCCCCTGGACGGAAAGGATGTGGACCGATGAGTGAGAGTGTCACCACCACCCCGGCGGCCAAGAAGCCCCGCCGCACCCTCACGCGCGCCGTGATCCGCTTCGCGGGGGATTCGGGCGA
>DATFGS010000644.1:0-5659 GCA_035249225.1 Candidatus Methylomirabilota bacterium
GCCTAAGCGCCGCGGGCGGGCGCGCGCCAGAGCCGGTAGGCGAGTGGGCCGGTCAGGGCCGCGGCAACCCCGACCGCGGTGTTCGTCCACCCGGCGGTCGCCATCGCGAGCAGGCAGCAGAGCGACGGCAGCACCGCCACGAGCCACATGCCCGCCGCGCCGCCACCCACCCGCCACGGCCGGGGCAGCCCCGGCTCGCGCAGACGCAGCGCAACGAAGGCGGCCAGCTCCAGCACGAGCGTGATCGAGTACAGCCAGATGTTCAGCACGATCAGCTCCTTGAAGCTCCAGAACGCGCAGAGGCTGTAGGCGACGCTCGAGAGAACGACCGCCGACCACGGGGTGCCGGTGAGCGGGTGGAGGCGCGCGAGCGCGGGTGGGAGCTGGCCGGCGACGGCCAGCGCATAGGGCAGCCGCGAGTTGGTCAGCAGCAGCGACAGGAAGAGCCCGGCGGTGGCCACGACCGCGCCGACCGTCACCAGGTGCGCGAGCCACGGTCCGCCGATTGCGGCCGCGACCGCCGGCCAGTGGCCGGTCTCCCAGTCCTCCCACCCTTCCACCGCCGAGAGGCTGGCCGCCACCGGCAGCACGTAGGCGAGCGTGATCAGGGGCAGCGCCACCCACACCGCGCGACGGAAGCTCGGGCCGGGCTCCCGCGTCTCGCCGAGCGTGGTGGTGGGCGCGTCCCAGCCCGAGTAGTTCCACATCATGATCGCGAGGCCGAGCCCGAGTCCGGCGAGGAGGCTCCCCTCGTCCGACGAGAAGGGGTGCCAGGGAGACGCCCGGAGCTGCGTGCCCGCGATCATGGTGAGCACCGCGACCGGCAGAAGCGACACGATCGCCATCGCGACCGCGACCCGGCCGGTGACGCGCGCGCCGGCCAGGTTGACGGCGGTGAGGACCCAGATGAAGACCAGCACCAGGATCCAGCGCTCGACCGTGGAGGTGTGCGGCCGCCAGAAGGCGAGGTAGTCGACGAAGAGCGCAGGATAGACGGCCACGTCCACGAAGCTGTTGATCCAGCTCCACCACCCGGCCTGGAAGCCCCAGAAGCGGCCGAATGCGCGCTGCACCCAGACCACGTAGCCGCCTTCCTCCGGCAGCGCGGCGGCCAGCTCGGCCATCGCGAGCGAGACCGGCAGGCTCCAGACGAGCGGCGTGACCACGAGGAGCAGCAGCACGAGGCCGGGGCCGAGGGTGCCGACGGCGTCCTCGAGACCGTAGGGCCCGCCGCTGACGTTGAAGAAGAGGATGGCGACGAGCGGGAAGAACCCGAGCTCCCGCCGAGGGCGGGCGCTCACGCCATGGCGGCTCGGATCAGCGCGGGCAATCCCTCGAGCCACTCGTCCAGCGGCGTCTCCGCGTCCACCGTGATCTCGAACTTGCCGCTCGGCAGCTTGCGGACGCGCCCCTTGCCGGTGCCGAGGGGGATCACGAGCGCCTCGCGGTGCACCCCGAGGGCATCGGTGACCGCGAAGATCTTGTTGATCTCGGCCATTCCCACCGCGTCGAGCATCAGGGGTCCTGGCGCTGCTCGACCGGCGGGCGCTCGCCGCCGGGCACCGCCGTCGGGTTGCGCCCATCGGGCGTCGTGGTGACGAGCGGCGGGACCTCGACGCGCTGGCCGTTGACGTCGCGCTCGTAGTGGCCGGGAACCAGCACCTCGCGCCCCTGGGCCGGCGAGTACACGCGGGCCGGCGGCACGTAGCGCTCGGCGGGCCGCTCGGGCGCGGGCAGGGTGCCGAAAGGCTGCGTCGCGAGCCCGCGCGCGCGATCGATGGCGTCGGGCGGCCGGCCGCCAGGCAGACCCTGGGCGGCGACGGGCCCCGCGGCCAGCAGCAGCGTCACGATCACGAGCGCGCGAGCGATGCGCATCACGGCGCTCAGCGTAGCGCCGGCAATGCGGATGCGCAAGGCGAGGCGTCCGTGCTAGGCTCGACCCGTGCGATTGCGGATCGCGGCGCGCCTCCTGCCCCTGCTCGCCCTGGCGCTCGTCGTCCTCGGGGCGGAATCCACGCGCGCCCAGAGCCCGGAGCTGCCGATCTTCGACACGCACATCCACTACAGCTCGGCCGACTGGATCGAGTACCCGCCCGAGCGCATCCTGGGCATCCTCGAGAAGGCCGGGATCCGCCGCGCGCTCGTCTCCAGCACGCCCGACGACGGCACCCTGACGCTCCACGCGCGCGATCCCAAGCGCATCGTGCCGATCCTGCGCCCGTACCGCACCCGCGCCGACATGGGCCACTGGTGGCAGGACCCGGCGGTGCTCGCCTACGTGCAGGAGCGGCTGCAGAAGAACCGCGGCGTGCACAAGGGCATCGGCGAGTTCCACCTCTTCGGCGGGCAGACCGGCACCTTCGTGGTCAAGCGCATCACCGAGCTAGCGGTGCAGGAGAACATCTACCTCCACGCCCACTCCGACGAGCTCGCGATCATCGAGCTGTTCACGCTCGAGCCGCGCCTGCGGGTGATCTGGGCGCACGCGGGCATGTCCTCGGGCCCGCAGGCGGTGGGCGCCCTGCTCGACCGCTATCCGAATCTCTGGGTGGACCTGGCGATCCGCAACGGGGACGTGGCCCCGGGCGGCACGCTCGATCCGGGCTGGCGCGCGGTGTTCCTGCGCCATCCGGACCGCTTCCTCGCCGGGACCGACACCTGGATGACCTCGCGGTGGGAGGCCCTGCCGGGCTCGGTGACCGAGGTGCGGAGCTACCTGAGCCAGCTCCCGCGCGACGTGGCCGAGAAGATCGCCTTCAAGAACGCCGAGCGGCTCTTCCCCTAACCCACTCCCAGCTCGGCGGCCGTCGTCTCGATCTGGGTCCAGGTCTGATCCTCGATGGGAATGCCCTGTCGGCGGCGCTCCGCCTCGAGCCGCGCCTCCGGCTCGCCCGGGATCAGGATCTCGGTGGCGCCCTGCGCGAGCGGCGCCGACTTGACCCAGCCGAAGAGCGAGGCCACCTGGCGGTGGAACTCGGTCAGCGGCAGGAACCGCTCCACGTCGAGGCAGATCATGAGCGTGCCGTTGGCGAAGACGCCGGGCGGCGGGCCCGCGGGGCCGGTGCCGGAGAGGATGCCGCCCAGGATCTCCACCGCGAGCGACATCCCGTAGCCCTTGTGCTCGCCCGAGGTGAGCAGCGCGCCGGGCGGCGTGCCGTAGAAGATCTCGGGATCCGTCTGCGGCCGGCCCTGCGCGTCCACGAACCAGCCGGGCGGGGCGGGCTGCTTGCGGTTGCGCTTCACGCGCAGCTTGCCCTCGGCCACCACGCTGGTGGCGAAGTCGAGCACCATCGCGGGCCCGCCCGCGCCGGGGATGCCGACCGCGTGCGGGTTGGTGCCGAGGCGCCGCGCGGCGCCGCCCCACGGGGCCACGTTCAGCCCGTGCACGCAGTTGGCCCAGAGCAGGCCGACGAGCCCCGCGTTCGCGGCCATCTCCGCGTAGTCGGCGAGGCGGCCCACGTGGCTGGTCCGCGAGGTGGACGCGGCGCTCAGGCCGCCCGCCTTCGCCTTGGCGATCGCCATCTCCATCGCGCGGCGGCCCACCACCTGGCCGAAGCCCCCGCCGCCGTCGAGCCGCGCCAGCGCGGGCGTCTCCGCGGTGACCGTCACCGGCGACCGGGGATCCACCTCCTTCTTCTTGACCGACTCCCAGTACTGGGGGATGCGGATGACGCCGTGCGAGTCGTGGCCGCGCAGGTTCGCGCGCACGAGCAGCGCGGCGATCCACGCCGCGTCGCCGGCGGGCGCGCCCATCGCGGTGAAGATGCGGGTGGCCTTCGCTTCGAGCTGGGCGGGGTCGATGGTCGGCATGTCGGCTACAATACTCCAGCCATGGAAGCCACGAAAGCCGAGCGCGAGTTCTTCGATCCGGCGCCCCTGCCGTGGCGGCCCGCGCCCGGGTTCCCCGGCGGCGTCTGGGAGCAGGTCATCAGCGGCGGCGCCGACGAGGGCGTGACCACGCGGCTGCTCCGCTTCGATCCCGGCTCCGGGAACGACCGCGTGGTGACCCACGACTTCTGGGAGGAGATCTACATCATCTCGGGCACGCTCGAGTGCGGCGGCCGGCCCTATCCGGCGGGCTCGGTCGCGGTGCGGCCCCCCGGCATGCCGCACGGGCCGTTCCACTCCGCGGCGGGGTGCGTGAGCTTCGAGGTCCGTTACCGGGTCCGCTGATGGCGGCCCCGCCGGCCTGGCGCTCGCCCGATCTCCCCATCCGCGTCGGCATCTCCTCCTGTCTCCTGGGCGAGGAGGTGCGCTACGACGGCGGCCACCAGAAGGACGCCTACATCACCGGCGTGCTCGCGCGCCACTTCACGTGGGTGCCGGTCTGCCCCGAGCTGGAGGTCGGCATGGGGGTGCCGCGCGAGCCGATCCGGCTGGTCGGCGACGCGGCCGCGCCGCGCCTGATGGGCGTCACGAGCGGGACCGATCACACCGAGCGCATGCGCGAGTTCGCGGGCCGGCGCGTCGACGAGCTCCGGCGCCGCGAGCTCAGCGGCTACATCCTCAAGCGCGCCTCGCCCTCCTGCGGCCTCGAGCGCGTGAAGGTCCACGCGGGCGACGGGCCGCCCGCGCGGACCGGCACCGGGCTCTTCGCGCGGGCCCTCACCGACGCCCTCCCTCTCCTGCCGGTGGAGGAGGAGGGCCGGCTCAACGACGCGCACCTCCGCGACAACTTCATCACTCGCGTCTTCGCCTATCGCCGCCTCGCCGCCCTGCGGGAATCCGCGCCGCGGCCGGCCGCGGTGGTGGAGTTCCACACCGCCCACAAGTACCTCCTGCTCGCGCACAACCCCGCCGCCTACGCGCGGCTCGGGCGCCTGGTCGCGGAGGTCGCGCGCCCGCCGCGCGCGGGATGGCTCGACGAGTACGGCGAGCGCTTCATGCGGGCGCTCGAGACGCGGGCGACGATCGCCAAGCACGTCAACGTGCTCCAGCACATCATGGGCTTCTTCAAGAAGCAGCTCTCGGCCGCCGAGAAGCGGGAGCTGGCGGGGGTCATCGGCGACTACGCGGCCGGCCTCGTGCCCCTGGTGGTGCCGGTCACGCTGATCAACCACTACGTCGCCCGCTTCGACGTGGCCTACGTCCGCGACCAGATCTACCTCCGCCCCCATCCGAAGGAGCTGATGCTGCGCAACCACGTCTGAGCCGGCCCCGCGCCGCGGCCCGCCGAGGGTTGTGGCGATCCGGCTCCCGCCGTATTCTGGACGAGCGCCTATGACGCGTCCACGGCGGAGTTCCCGTCATTCCTAGCGGCGGCCGCGAGAGCCCTCACGCGCGCGCGCGCGCCGATCGCGGACGCGCGGCCGGACCGGCGGCGCGGCGATCGGGGTCCGGCGAGGGCATCCCCTGGATCCACGTCGGCGTGTTCCTGGCCGGCGCCGTCGTGGTCGTGCTCTTCACCGCGCACCAGATCGGCACCGAGCGGGAGACCGCGCTGACCCACTGGAAGAGCCGCATCGCCACCATCGCGGCGGACCGGACGCGCCTCGTCTCGAGCTGGCTCACCGCCCGCCGCGCCGACGCGGAGGTGCTCGCCGCCTTCCCGGCGGTGCGCGCGCAGCTCGCCGGCCAGGGCCGCGACGACGACGCCCTCGCGCGGCACCTGAGCCGGGTCGCCGCCGCCTACGGCTATGTGGGCATCGTGGTCTCGGAC
>DATFGS010000645.1:0-13411 GCA_035249225.1 Candidatus Methylomirabilota bacterium
CGGTGGAGCTCGCGCGGTTCCTCACCAGCGAGACCGCCCAGCGCGCCATGACCGAGGGCGCCGCGCTCCGGCCCTCGCGCCCCGCGCTCTACCGCGACGCGGGGCTGATCGCGCGCGACCCGAGCCTGCCCGCGCTCCACGGGCTGATGCTTCGCGGCCACCCGCGGCCGATCACGCCCTACTACCTGATGCTCTCCACCACGCTCCAGCCCGAGTTCTCCGCGGTGCTGGTCGGCCGCAAGTCCCCCGCGCGCGCGATGCGCGACGCCACCGCCCAGGTCGAGCACCTCCTGCGCTCGGTGACCCCGTGAGCGACCGCCGCCTGGCCTGGCTCCTCCTGAGCCCGGCGCTCCTCGTCCTGGGCGCGCTGACCGTGTATCCCGCGCTCTGGGTGCTGTGGCTCGCGCTCCAGTACCGGATCCCGGTGTTCGGCATCTCGCGCTGGGCGGGGCTCGAGCACTTCGCGTTCCTCGCGGTGGACCCCCGCTTCTGGAACGCGGCGTGGGTGACCGGCGTGTTCACCGCGGCCTCGGTCGCGCTGGAGGGCGCGCTCGGCCTGGGCATCGCGGTCGCCCTGCGCGGGCAGCGGGGCGGGCGCCGCCTCGCGCTGGCGCTCCTGCTCCTGGCGTGGGCGCTGCCGTCGGTGGTGACCGCCAAGATGTTCGAGTGGCTCTATCATCCGGCGGGCGGGCTCGTGAATTTCCTGCTGGGCGGCCGCGCGATCAACTGGCTCGGCGATCCGGCCCTCGCGCTGCCGTCCCTGATCCTCGCCGACGTGTGGCGCGCCACCCCGTTCGTGGCGCTGCTGTGCTACGCGCGCCTGCTGACCATTCCGCCCGATCTCTACGAAGCCGCGGAGGTGGACGGCGCCGCGGGGCTCCAGGCCTTCGCCCGCATCACGTGGCCGCTCGTGCGCCCGATCCTCCTCGTGACCCTGCTCTTCCGCACCCTCGACGCGATCCGGGCCTTCGACATCATGTTCGTGCTGACGGGCGGGGGCCCGGCGGGCAGCACCGAATCGCTCACGGTCTACGCCTACCGCGCGCTGTTCCAGACGCTCCAGATCGGCTTTGGCTCCGCCATCGGCGTGGTGGTGTTCGCGCTCGTGATGATCGTCGCCGCGCTGTACCTGCGCCTGATCGGCCGTCAGGAGGCGGGCGCGTGAGGGCGGGCCGGCCGCGCGACGGCGTGGTGCTGGTCGCGCTGGCGGCCTACGCGTCGCCCTTCTTCTGGCAGGCGCTCACCTCGGTGCGGCCCGACGCCGAGCTGCTGCCCCTGACCCGGCTTCTGCCGAGCCATCTCACCTGGGTCCACTACGACGTGGTGCTCCGCCAGAGCCTGATGCCGCGCGCGCTCGTCAACAGCCTGGGGATCGCGCTGCTGAGCACGCTGCTCGCGGTCGGGCTCGGGGCGCTCGCGGCCTACGCGCTCGCGCGGCTGCCGGTGCGGGGCCGCGGGGTCATCCTGCTCGCGATGATCGCGGCCACCGCGTTTCCCCAGATCGCCACCGTGAGCCCGCTCTACCTCTTGATGCGCGCGCTCGGCCTGCGCGATACCTGGCTGGCGCTCATCCTGGCCAACGCCTCGTTCGCGCTGCCCCTGGTGATCTGGCTGCTGACCGGCTTCATCCGCGAGATCCCGCGCGCGCTCGAGGAGGCGGCGGCGGTGGACGGCGCCGATCGGCTGGCGAGTCTCCGATGGGTGGTGCTGCCGCTGGCCGCGCCGGGCATGGCGTCCGCCGCGCTGCTCGCGTTCCTGTTCTCGTGGAACGAGTTCCTGTTCGCCTACAGCTTCACCGCCAGCGAGGCCAGCCGCACGGTGCCGGTCGCGCTCGCGCTGTTCCCCGGCGTCTTCGAGGTGCCCTGGGGCGACATCGCGGCCGCGTCCCTGCTCGCGAGCCTCCCGCCCATCCTCATCGTGGTGGGCTTCCAGCGCTACCTGGTCCGCGGGCTCCTCGCCGGCGCGCTGCGCGAGTAAGACCCTCTCCTCCTTGGGGAAGGCAGGGCGAGGGGCCTATGGCTCCGTCACCAGCCCGGGCGTGACCGACGCGCCCGGCAGCACGCGGAACACGTCGGGCGAGATCTTCACCTTCAGCGACCGGCTGCCACCGCCCAGGATGATCCAGGGCAGGGACATGAGTCCCTCGTCCACGTAGATCGGCAGATCCGCGGGCAGGGCGAACACGGTGACGCCGCCCAGCATCATGCCGGTGAGGGCGCGGGTCTCCTCCGGATCGGCGAACGAGAGCCGGGACACGCCCAGCAGCTTGCGCACCGTGTGGTTGACGTCCACGCGCCGGGTCGCCCGGACCACGCAGGCGCAGTACACCTTCGGCTCCTTCTTGGAGCCGACCACGATCGTGTTGGCCGACTGCTCCATCGGGTAGCCGTACTGCGCGCAGAACGCGGCGGTGTCGGCGTACTGCGGGTCGATCTCCACCATCTCGTGGGGCAGGCCGAGCCCGTCCAGGACCCGCCGCACCCGCTGCTCGATCTCGTCCGCGGTCATCGCTCGTGCCTCCGGTCCGGCAGCATACCGCGCTACCGCTTCGGATGGGCGCGGAAGAACTCCCAGATGACGGAGGTGGCGGTGAAGTCGCGGCAGACGCGGCCGACGAGCCCCTCCGGCAGGTACTGGGTGCCGCCGGGCCAGGTGTGGCCGCCGCCGTCGAGCCGGACCAGCACCACCTCGCTGCCGTCGCGGCCGCCCGGGTAGGTCAGGCGAAGCCCGCCGCAGTGGTCCTTGCCGGGCGCGGGGAGCGGCGTCGAGCGCGGCTCCGCCTCGGCGCCGTTGAGCCGGGCCCAGCGGCGCGCCGCCTCCTCGGTGTCGATGATCCGGCCGCGTCCGAAGGCGACGGCGCCGCCCCGGTAGGGCACGAGCGGATCCGTCGTGCCCTGGAGGATGAGCACCGAGACCGGCCGGTCCGGTCGCAGCCAGGCGTCGGGCGGATCCGCGATCCCGCCGACCACCGGGGCGATGGCCGCGATGCGCGCGGAGAGGTGGGCGGCCAGGTAGTGGGAGAAGACGGCGCCGTTGGAGATGCCGGTGGCGTAGATCCGCCCGGGGTCCACCGCGTGCGCCCGCGCGACGGCGTCGAGCATCGCGGCCACGAAGCCCACGTCGTCGATCCGCTCGCGGTGGGCCCGCGAGCCGGTGGTGAACTCGCGGCCGTCGTACCAGTTCCGGCCGACGCCTTCCGGGTACGCGACCAGGACCCCCTCCCGATCGCCGAGCTCGCTGAACCGGGTGAGCCGCTCGGTCCCGAGGCCGCTGCCGCCCCCGCCGTGGAAGACGAGCACGAGGGGGACCGGCCCCGCGGGCGGGCCCGGCGGCACGTGCAGCAGGTAGGTCCGGGTGAGGCCGCCGACCTCGATCGTGTGCGTCTGGGTCGCGCGGTCGGCCGCCGCGGGGAGCACCGCGGCCACGCTCCACGCCGCCGCGACCAGCCAGACCATCGCGCGTCCCATCGTCGGAGCTTCATTGTACAATCACCCGGCCGTGCTTCGGCCCAAGGAGAGCCACGATGAGCGCTGATCTGATCGAGCAGGTGAAGGACGGAGTCGCCGTGCTGACGCTCAACCGCCCCGATCGACTGAACGCGATGTCGCGGCCGATGCTGGACGCGCTGCTCGAGGCCCTCCCGCGGCTCGCCGAGGACCCGGCGGTCGGAGTGGTCGTCCTCACCGGGGCCGGCCGCGGCTTCTGCGCGGGCGGCGACGTCAAGGCGATGGCCGAGGGCAGCGAGCTGGGCGGCCAGACCATGGAGGAGAAGGCGCAGGCGCTGCGCTCGCGCATGGAGACCTCGCGCTGGCTGCACGAGATGCCCCAGCCCACCATCGCGATGATGCGCGGGCCCGCCGCGGGGGCCGGACTCTCGCTGGCGATGGCCTGCGATCTGCGCATCGCGAGCGACACCGTGAAGCTCGGCACCGCGTTCGCGCGCGTCGGTTACTCGGGCGACTTCGGCGGCAGCTACTACCTGACCCAGCTCGTGGGCACCGCCAAGGCGCGCGAGCTCTACTTCACCGCGGACCTGCTCGACGCCCAGCAGGCGCTCGGCCTCGGCCTCGTGAACCGGGTGGTGGCCGACGCGCGGCTCGAGGAGGAGACGATGGCGCTGGCCTCGCGCCTGGCCCGCGGGCCGCGCGTGGCCTACCGGTACATGAAGCGGAACATGAACGCGGCCGAGAGCGCGTCGCTCAAGGAGATGCTCGACCTCGAGGCGTGGAACCACACCCGCACCGGCATGACCGAGGACCACCGCGAGGCGGCGCGCGCCTTCGTCGAGAAGCGCGAGCCTCAGTTCAAGGGAAAGTAGGGCGAGCCGCAGCCGAAGGCGAGGCGAGCGAATCCAAGAAATAAGAGCGGGTCGCCCGATCGCCACGTGAGGTAGGGCGAGCCGCAGCCGAAGGCGAGGCGAGCGAATCCAAGAAATAAGAGCGGGTCGCCCGATCGCTAACGTCAGAGAGGGCGATCAGAGCGGGTCGCCCGCGCGCCACGCCAGGTAGAGCACGCCCGCCGCGAACCCCCCGATCACCGCGATGGTCGCGTAGGTCGAGACGTGCGCGAACAGGGCGAGCGTGGTGCTCGAGAGGCCGACAAAGGCCAGGCCCACCACCGGGATCATCGGCGCGCCGCAGCCCATGACGGTGCAGCCGCCGGTGGCCAGACCGCAGACGCTGCCCACCGCGCCCAGCATCCCGCCTTGCCGCCCCGCGCGCATCCGCCAGCCCGCCGCGCCGGTCCGGTCCCGGCGCTGCGCCCAGAGCGCGAAGTAGGCCCCGATCAGCGCGCCCATGAGGATGAAGCGGGCGAGATCGGCGGTGGTCACCGCGAAGCCCCAGTCGATGCCGAAGACGCCGTCGGCGGAGAACCAGAAGAGCGCGAGCTCCCAGGCGCGGCCCAGCCGCTCCGCGAGCGAGCCCTTCCCGGAGACCAGGTAGCCCGGCAGGTTGCCCAGCCAGGGATTGAACGTGAAGTAGTCCACGCGGACGCGGGCGATCGAGAGGACCGCCACCGGCACCAGGATGTCCAGGACCAGGACCGCGGCGCCCACGCCGGCGAAGAGCCGGGGGCGTGCGCGCAGCGCCCGGCCGATTCCCGTCAGGACTCGTCTCAGCCCGCCCATGGCCTCGATCCGGGGCGATTATAGCCGGTCCGCAAGATCCTTGCGGTTCCCTCGGCTGCTGGGGCAGTATGGCGGCGGATGATCCCCGAGGTCCCCGTCCGACTGTCCCTAACCGGCCTCTCCATGAGGAGGGAGCACACATGACGCAAGAGGTGAGCCGTCGAGATTTCCTGGCCCGTCTGGGTGTGACCGTCGGCACCGCCGCCGCCGGCGCCGCCGCGGCCGCGGGCGTACCCCTGGCCGCGGTGCCGCTGATCTCGCAAGCGCACGCGCAGCCCAAGGGCAACATCCCGGACACGCCGTACAAGATCGCCCACATGACCTTCTTCACCGGCGCCGCCGCGGTGCTGGGGGAGCCGTCGTTCAAGGGACACACGCTCGCGGCCGAGGAGATCAACGCCCAGGGCGGCCTGCTCGGCAAGCGCAAGATCGAGTCGCTCAAGGCCGACGAGAACGCGGGCACAGACGCCAACGTCAAGGAGATGCGGCGGCTCAAGCTCTCCGAGAAGGTGGACCTCTTCACCGGCGTCATCTCGAGCGGCAACACTCCCGCGCTCGGCCCGGTGGCCGAGGAGCTGAAGCTGCTCACCATCTTCGTGGATGGCTGCACCGACTTCCTGTTCGACAAGGCGGTGCCGAACCCCCACTACATCTTCCGCATCACCAACATCCAGTCGGCGGACGGTGTCACCTGCGCGGTGGCCACCGCGATGACGTGGGGCAAGCAGATCAAGCGGATCGCCCACATCCATCCCGACTACTCCTACGGGCGCAACGCCTTCGATCACTTCAACATCGTGATGAAGAAGATGGTGCCGGGCGCCCAGGTGGTGTCGGAGGGCTGGCCCAAGCTCGGGACCACCGACTTCACCTCGCATATCACCAAGGCCATCTCGTCGAAGCCGGACCTCCTGGTCTCCTCGGTGTGGGGCGGCGACTACGTGGCCATGTACAAGCAGGCGCTGCGCTACGACATGTTCAAGAAGATGAAGTTCGCGAGCACGATCGCCTTCGGGGTCGCCCCGCACGCGATCGGGAAGGATCATCCGGAGGGCGCCATCGCGGGCGTCCACTCCAACTACTACTTCAACTACCCGCCGAACAACCGCTGGCCGCTCAACACCGAGTTCGTGAAGAAGTACTACGACCGGTGGAAGGAGTACCCGAACTTCCAGTCCGAGGGCGCGTACTCCACGCTCTACATGCTGAAGACCGCGGTGGAGAAGGCCAACCGGCTGGCGGGTGGCTGGCCGGACGACGACGCGATCATCAGCCAGCTCGAGGGCATGATGCACGCTGGCCCCGCGGGCTACGTGTACATCCGCCCCGACACCCACCAGGGGTACAAGGACGCGATGACGGGCTTCAGCATCAACTCGCCAGACTACCCGTTCCAGATCCTGGACCCGACCCGCATCATCACGATCCCGATCCGCAACATCACGGCGCCTCCCGGCTGGCCGAAGGGGGAGCCGACCTCCACCTACACCTGGATCGACAAGACCTGGCCGCAGATGAAGGCCTAGGTCGCACGGACACTCCCCCTCATCCCGGCCGCTCCCCCGCGCGGGGGAGCGGCCGCGGTGAGGGGGTTCGTGTGTTCACTCGCCTCCTCACGCTCGCCCTGCTCCTCCTGGCCGGTGCGTCGCCCGCGCGCGCCGGGCACGAGCTGCCGTTCTATCCCGGCTACTATCCGCAGGAGATCCGCATCGAGGCCCTGTCTCCGGCCGCGGCGGTGCCGCTGCTCCGGAACGGCACGCTGCACGCCTACGTCGGCGGCGATCCCTTCGCGGGCGGCCGGCTCCCCGCCCACGTGACGGCGGTGGACTCGCTCGGCGCCTACCTGGTCGCGCGCTTCAACCCGGTCCCGTCCGACGCGACGGCCCGCTGCGCCGCCGCCGCGCGCGCGGGCAAGAGCGTGGGCGGCCCGCGCGCCGGTCGCGTCGCGCATCCGTACGCGATCACGCCCTATCACGCCGACTATCTCGAGCACTGGGACCTCGCCCAGGCCGCGCGGAAGGCCGTCGAGAGCGCGCCCGCGGGCGCGGCGTCGCGGTCGCCGGCCATCGAGGAGGTGGACCTCCAGAGCCTGCTCGCCCCCTACGCGATCGGCGCGGGCGGCACCTTCGCGCCGCCCTGGCTCAAGGAGGGATGGTTCCACGCCTACCTGCTCCAGGCGCCCGCGATCTCGGATCCCGCCGCCCGCCAGGCCGTCGAGGGACTCTACCGGCGCCTCGTGACGTTCGCCTACGACGGTGCCGCGGAGCGCGCGGATCTCGAGCGCCGGCTGGTCCAGCGGCTGGCCGCGGGCTGCGAGCGGCCGGTGCTGGGCTACACGGTGCGGCGCGAGCCCTTCAACTCGGAGTTCTCCCAGGGCGTGGAGAACATCGCCTGGGACTCGCAGCGCGGCTTCAACTCCGAGATCTTCGTACGCACCGCCAAGCTCAAGGATTTCCCGTGGAACGGGTGGCTCAAGGTCGGCGTGGCCGGCCGCGCCACCGCCGCCTGGAACCCGGTCGCGGGCTTCACCGACGCGCCCGGGCGGCTGCTCTGGGCCGCGGTCGGCGATCCCGGCCTGATCCCGGCGCCCTACGCCGCCGGGTTCGTCCCCCATCGCGCGGTGCCCGCCCAGGTGGCGGTCGCGGGCCCGTCGGGCTTCGAGATCCCCGAGGACGCGCTGGTGCCCGAGGCGGGAACCGGCACGCTGCTGCCGGCGGGGAAGGGGAAGACCGCCAAGGCCCGGGTCACCTATCGTCTCTGGGGGTCCGCGGCCCACGACAACACGCGTGTCTCGGCGGCCGACGCGCTCTATTCCTACGTGTTCGCCGCGCGGTGGAGCGCCCGGCGCGGGCCGGGCAGCGTGGAGCACGATCCGGCGGTGGAGGCGGCCACCGAGACGGCGCGCCGGGCCCTCGCCGGGGTCCGACTGGTGAAGGTGGACAGCGAGGTGCGGCGCTACAGCGACATCACGTTCACCTACGTGGTGCCGGTGTTCGAGGTCTACCTCAACGCGGCCACCGCCGACACCGCGGAGCTGGCCTCGCTGGCGCCGCCCTGGAGCGCCACCCCCTGGCACGTGATGGTGCTGATGGAGGAGGCGGTCAAGCAGGGCGTCGGCGCCTTCTCGGCCGCCGAGGCCCGCCGCCGCGGGGTGCGCTGGCTCGACCTCGCGCGTGATCCGAAGACCCGCGAGGAGCTCGGCGCGATCCTGGATCGGCTCGCGCGCGGCAACCACGTGCCGGAGGCGCTCAGGCGGCTGGTCGCGGCCGACGAGGCGCAGGCCCGCTGGGCCGCCCTGCGCCAGTTCGCCCAGCGCCGCGGGCACTACCTGGTGACGAACGGGCCCTACCAGCTCGAGAAGTGGACGGACGGGGCGGTCGTCCTCGGGGTGTTCCGGGACATGAACAACCCGCTCGGCGTCGGAACCTACGATCGCTTCGCGATCCCCCGGCGTGCCTACGTCGCGCGCATCGCCGCCCGCGGCGACCGGCTGGAGATCGCGCCCGAGATCGAACGGCTCGAGAAGTTCCTCCGGGAGTACCGCCTCGTGCGCGAGCCGCTCGGCTCCCGGGGCGAGGAGGAGCGGCCCGACCTGCCCGCCGGCCGCTACGTGATCCTGGCCGGCGACGGCTCGGTGGCCGCCGCCGGGGTGTCCCGCGAGATCCACGCCCAGCGGCTGATCGTGGATCTCAAGGGCCGGCTCAAGCCGGGCGCCTACACGGCCCTGGTGGCGCTGGCCCTGGGCGACAACCTGGTCGACCCGGAGGTGGCCACCGTGCAGTTCCGGGTTGATGCGGCCCCATGAACTGAGGCATCGTATCGGCCCATGGACACCCTGGTCGTCCACGTCCTCAACGCGCTCCTGTACGCGTCGGTGATGTTCCTGATCGCGGGCGGGTTGAGCCTCATCTACGGGGTCATGCGCATCGTCAACCTCGCGCACGGCAACCTCTACGCCTTCGGTGCCTACGTCACCGCGTGGGCGGTGGGCCGCGCGCTCGGCACCGCCACCGAGGCGAGCGTCTGGATGTACGCGCTCCTGCCGGTCGGCGCGCTGGCCGCCGCGGGGCTGGGCGCGGTGCTCGAGCCCACGCTGCTGCGGCCGCTGTATCGCCGGGCGGAGGAGTACCAGCTCCTCATCACGTTCGGCCTGCTCCTGATCCTGGAAGACCTCATGCGGCTCATCTGGGGCCCCTATCCGCTGCAGGCGAGCGCGCTCTACGAGGGCCTCGGCAGCCTCACCTTCGGCGAGTCGATCTACCCGACCTACAACCTGGTGGTGATCGTGATCGGCGGCGTCGCGGCGGCCGGGCTCTGGGCCTTCGTCTACCGCACCCAGTTCGGCGTGGTGCTGCGCGCGACGTCCCAGAACATGCGCATGGCCTCGGCCCTCGGCGTCAACGTCAACCGGGTGTACGTCCAGGCCTTCACGCTGGGCTGCTTCATGGCGGGGCTCGGCGGCTCGGTGATCGTGCCCCAGCAGGGCGCGGTGCTCGGCATGGGGGTGGACGCGCTGATCCTCGCGTTCGTGGTGGTGGTCATCGGCGGCCTCGGCAGCCTCGAGGGGGCGCTGATCGGCGCGCTCATGGTGGGGTTCGTGCGCGAGGCGGGCATCACGTTCTTCCCGGAGATCGAGCTGGCCGTGCTCTACCTGATGGCGGCGGGCGTGCTCATGATCCGGCCCGCGGGGATCCTGGGCCGCGCATGAACGCCATGACGGGGCCGCCGCGCCGCGTGCTCGCCTGGTCGGCTCCCGTGCTCCTCGCGCTGATCGTGCTGCCGTTCGTGGTGCCGCCGTACCAGACCGTGCTGCTCACCTACGGCCTCGTCTTCGCGATCGCGGCGCTCGGCTTCAACCTGCTCCTGGGCTACACCGGGCTCCTGTCCTTCGGCCACTCCGCCTACTTCGGCATGGGCGCCTACGCGGTGGCCTTCACCGTCAAGTACCTCAAGCTCGAGTCCATGGAGGCCTTCCTCCTGAGCGGCATCCTGGCCTCGGGGGCGGTGGCCGCGCTCTTCGGGCTGCTGTGCGTGCGCTACACCAAGATCTTCTTCGGCATCCTCACGATGGCGCTGTCGCAGGTGCTCTGGAGCCTCGCGTTCAAGTTCTTCTGGGTGACCGGCGGCAGCGACGGCCTCCGCGTGCCCACGCCCACCCTCCTCGGCGGGCTCGTGCGGGCGGGCAGCGACAAGTTCGAGTTCCTCTCGCACCGTTACTACTTCTACGTGCTCGCGATCTTCGTGGCCTGCACCGCCCTCATGTGGGTCATCGTGCACTCGCCCTTCGGCAAGGCGCTCCAGGCGATCCGCGACAACGAGATCCGCGCCGAGTTCGTGGGCGTCCAGGTGTGGCACTACCGCTGGGTGGCCTTCCTGATCTCCGGGATCTTCACCGGGCTCGCGGGGGCGCTGTGGGTGCCGCTGAACGGGCTCACCACCCCCGACATCCTGCACTGGACGTTCTCGGGCAAGATGGTCTTTTTCACGGTGCTCGGGGGCTTCCAGACCTTCTTCGGCCCGATCGTCGGTGCGATCATCTTCAACTATCTCGAGACCTACGCGGTGGGCCACACCGTGTATTGGCAGATGGTGCTGGGGATCGTGCTGGTGGTGCTGGTCCTGGCCCTCCCCGCGGGGATCGTGGGCACGGTGCGGCGCTTCGCGGTGCGCCCGGTCAAGGTGACCTGAGCGTGGACATCCTCAAGACCACCCAGCTCTGCAAGTCCTTCGGGGAGACCCACGCGGTCGACCACGTCGATTTCACGGTGACCGAGGGCGAGGTGCTGGCTCTCATCGGCTCGAACGGGGCGGGCAAGACCACGCTCATCAACCTGATCAGCGGCCTCATCCCGCCCGACTCCGGCCGCATCGAGTTCCAGGGCGCCGACATCACGCGCGCCTCCATCCACCACAAGATCGACCTCGGCATCGCCCGGAGTTTCCAGCTCGTGAACCTGTTCGACCAGCTCAGCGTGCACGACAACGTGACGCTGGCCATCTTCTCCCGCGAGGGCCGCACCCGCCGGCTGCTCTCGCTCGCCGCCGCCGACACCGCGGTGCGGGACGAGGCGGTGGCGGTGCTCAAGCAGTTCGGCCTCGACGCCCGCACCGGCTCGCCCGCGGGCGGCCTGTCCCAGGGCGAGCGCAAGCTGCTCGACGTGGCGGTGGCCTACGCGCTCCGGCCGAAGCTCCTCTTCCTGGACGAGCCGACCAGCGGAGTCAGCACCCGCGAGAAGGCGCCGATCATGGACATCATCACCGCGGTGGTCCGCTCGGGCGGCATCACCGCGGTCATCGTCGAGCACGACATGGACGTGGTCTTCACGTACTGTCCCCGGATCGTGGCCATGCACCAGGGAGCCATCCTGGCCGACGGCACCCCCGACCAGATCCGGAACCATCCCCAGGTCACCGCGAACCTGCTCGGCGCCCAGACCGCCTGACCCATGCTCGAGATCGAGGGGCTGAACGTCTTCCGCGGGCCCGCCCAGGTGCTGCGCGGCCTCTCCCTGGCGGTGGCGGACCGCGAGTCGGTGTGCCTGGTCGGGCGGAACGGCGCGGGCAAGACGACCACCATCGACGGCATCATGGGCCTGCTGCCCGTGCGGAGCGGCCGGGTCGCCCTCGGAGGGCGCGACATCACGAAGCTGCCCGCGCACCAGCGGGCGCTCGCGGGGATCGGCTACTCGCCGGAGGACGCGGGCATATTCCCCGATCTGACGGTCGCGGAGAACTTCCGCATCAGCCAGTCGCTCGCCCGCGCCGCCGGGAAGGGTGGCGCGGCCATCGCGGGCAACGGCATCGACGAGCGCGTCCTCCGCCTCTTCCCCGAGATCGGCGACTTCACGGCCCGGCGCGGGCTGTTCCTCTCCGGCGGCCAGAAGAAGATGGTGGCGATCGGGCGGGCGATGACGCTGTCGCCCTCCGTCCTGCTGCTCGACGAGCCGTTCGAGGGGCTGGCCCCGGTGGTGGTGAGCCGGTTCATCGACGCGGTGAAGCAGATCAAGGCCATGGGCATCTCGCTGCTGATCGCCGAGTCCAATCTCATGACCGCCTCGCGGGTGGCCGATCGGTTGTATGCTATCGACCGCGGCGCGATCATCTTCGAGGGAGAGCCGAGACGTGCGTTCGAGAACCCCGACGTCATGAAGACCCTCCGCGGGTGATGCTGGCCTTCCTGACTCCCACCCCGACCCCCGCGCGGGCCGCCGCGATCCTGCGGCGGGTGTTCGGCAGCCTGCCCGCCTCGTTCGCCTTCCGTCTCTGGGACGGCCGGGAGGTGCGCTTCGGCCCGGACCGGCCCGAGTGCATCGCGGTCATCAAGAGCCCGGAGACGTTCCTCTCGCTGATCCGCGATCCCTCGCCGTACAATTTCGCCGAGGCCTACGTCCAGAGCCGGATCGACCTGGAGGGGGACCTGTTCGGCGCGATGGACGTGGCCAACGTGGTCGAGAACCTGAAGGTGACGCCGCTCCAGAAGCTGTCGATCCTGCTCTCGCTGTGGAGGCGGTGATGGCCTACGACGCGATCGTGGTGGGCGGCGGGCCGGGCGGGAGCACCGCGGCCTGGCGGCTGGCCCTGGCCGGCCTGCGCCCGCTCGTGCTCGACGCCGCGGTCTTCCCGCGGGTGAAGATCTGCGCGGGGTGGGTGACCCCGGAGGCGCTCGTCGACCTCGAGGTGGATCCCGACAAGTACCCGCGGACCATCCAGCCGTTCGACCAGTGCGTGCTCGAGTTCGCGGGCGCCCGGCACGAGACGGGGTGGCGGCGGCCCACCAGCTACGGCATCATCCGGCGCGAGTTCGATCACTACCTGCTCGAGCGCGCGGCCGCCGCGGGAGCGGACGTGCGCTGGGGCGTCCGGGTCGTCGACGTCGCGGAGCAGGCCGACCGGGTGCGGGTGGAGACCGACCGCGGGGCCTTCGAGGCGCCCGTGGTGATCGGCGCGGGCGGCCACCGCTGCCCGGTGGCGCGGGTGCTCGGCCAGGTTTCCGGGCGCGAGGAGGTCGTGGTGGCGCAGGAGAGCGAGACGCGGCTACCGCTCGAGTGGGTCTCCCGCCTCGAGCCGTTCATGCACGCGCCCGTGCTCTACATCGAGCCCGACCTGCGCGGGTACGGCTGGTACTTCCCGAAGCGCGACTTTATCAATATCGGCGTGGGGTGCACCCAGGGCAGTGACGGCAGCCTGCCGCGCCGGCGGGACGCCCTGCTGGCCGGCCTGCGCGCCTCGGGACGGCTGCCCGACGGGCTGCCCCTGGAGCCGTTCAAGGGGCACGCCTACGTG
>DATFGS010000646.1:0-5066 GCA_035249225.1 Candidatus Methylomirabilota bacterium
GCTCTGCATGTACGGGGTCTACTTCCTGGTCACCCTCTACGCGTGGCCGCTCTGGCTGGCCGGGCTCGCCGCGATCGGGATCGGCGCGGCGCTGGGCGTGCTCGTGCACCTGCTCATCATCACGCCCATTCTCTCGAGCCCACCCATCAACCAGCTCCTCGCCACCGGCGGCCTCCTCTTCTTCATCCAGTCGGTCGCCACCCTGCTCTGGTCCACCGATCACCGCTCGGTGCGGGTGAGCCTGCCCACCATCGAGCTGGGCGGCATCTTCATCTCGTTCTCGCGGCTGCTCGCCTTCGGGCTCTCGGTCCTGGCCATGGTCGCGCTCTACC
This sequence comes from Candidatus Methylomirabilota bacterium, assembly GCA_035249225.1. Taxonomy (GTDB): domain Bacteria; phylum Methylomirabilota; class Methylomirabilia; order Rokubacteriales; family CSP1-6; genus CAMLFJ01. The sequence continues at coordinate 333 of DATFGS010000646.1, forward strand.
TGTTCCTGAAGCGCACCTACACCGGTACCGCGATCCGGGCGGTGAGCCAGGACCGTGAGGCCATCGCGCTCATGGGGGCGCGCCCGCAGCGGCTCTACCTCGTCACCTCGGCGGTGGGCGGAGCCATGGCGGGGGTGGCGGGGGCGCTGCTGATCATCCAGTACGCGGTGCACCCGTACTTCGGCGGGGCCTTCGGGCCGCTGACCTTCATGATCTGCGTGCTGGGCGGCCTCGGCAACATGGTGGGCGCCTTCTTCGCCGCGTTCATCATGGCCCAGGTCATCTCGGTGGGCGGCGTGATGGTCTCGACCGAGATGGGCTACGTGATCGCCTTCGTGATCTTCATCGTGCTGATGTTCGTCCGTCCGGGCGGCATCTTCGCCAGGCGCGGATGACGACCGCGTTCCGCGTCCTCGGCGGGCTCGCGCTGGTCGCGATGGCGCTGATCCCCTTCCTGCCTCTCGGCGCCGCCCAGGAGTACATCTGGCACGTCATCATCCAGATCTTCCTGTGGTCGTTCGTGGGCAACGCCTGGTCGCTGATGGGCCGCTTCGGCCTCGTCTCCCTCGGCCACGGCGCGTTCCTCGGGGTCGGCGCCTACGCGACCGTGCTGCTCTGGAATTTCTACGGGATGACCCCGTGGGCCGGCGTGGTCCTCGCGGTGCTCCTGACGGTGGCGCTGGCGCTCGTGATCGCCTACCCGTGCTCGCGCTTCCAGGTGGTGGGCCACTACTTCGGCCTCGTGACGCTCGCGGTGGGCGAGGTGGTGCGCCTGTGGATCGTGGCCGAGCGCGACTGGACGGGCGGATCCCTGGGGGTGAGCCTCAAGACCGCGGGCACCGCCTCGGGGTGGTGGACGCTCCAGTTCGCCGACAAGCGCGTCTTCTACTACGTCGGGATGGCGGCCTGGCTCTTCGGCCTCTGGGTGTGGTGGCGTGTGGACCGCAGCATGGCCCGCTCCGCGATGGAGGCCATCGGCGAGGACGAGACCGCGGCGGCCTCGGTGGGCATCCGGGTCACGCGCTTCAAGATGGGCATCACCGCGCTGTCGGCCGCGCTCACCGCGCTGGGCGGCGCGCTGCTCGCGCTCTACCTCGCCTACACCAACCCGGACACCCTCTCCGGCATCGGGGTCTCGCTGCGCATCGTCTTCGCGGTGGTGCTGGGCGGGATGTACTCGCTGCTCGGGCCCTTCGTGGGTACCGCGCTCACCATCGCGCTCTCCGAGTACCTGCGCATCTACTTCGGCATCAAGCTGATCGGCATCGCGGAGACGATCTACGGCCTCCTCCTGATCATCTTCATCATCTTCCTGCCCGCCGGCATCTACGGCTCGATCCGCGACGCGCTGTTCCGCCGCCCCGCCCGATCGGCGGGCGCGGCCGCGGTCGCGGTCCTCGCCGCCCTGATCGCGGGGGGCTGCGGCGGCGGCACCGGCCTCGTGGTGCGCGGGCAGTCGGACACCCAGATCGCGGAGGACCGCGCCCAGTGCCTGCCCTTCGTGCAGGCCCACACCGAGACGACGACCGAGCTCGCCGAGGCCGCGTGCCTAGTCAACCGCGGGTACCGCGCGCCGCTTCCCCTCGCCCAGGGCCCGGCCGGGATCGGCACGCTCTACGCCACCGCCAACCGGGACGCCGGCGTGATCGTCGCGGACTTCCAGGGCTGCCGCGTGGAGGCCTTCAACACCCCGATGCCCGAGAACAAGGAGAAGAAGGCGCCCTCGGGCATCTTCTCGAGCTTCTTCGGGCAGATGTTCCCGCGCGGCTTCATCAAGAAGGCGCAGACGCCGGACCAGTGGGCGCTGCAGACGTTCGCGGCGTGCCTGAACCGCCGCGGCTACACCGTCTCCGACGTCACCCCCGCCCGCTAGCGACCGGAGCGCGCCGCGCCGGGTTCCCGGTGATGGGCGAGCCCGGTCGCCACCACCGCCACCACGCAGACGCACGGCAGCCACGCGAGGAGGGCCGACGATCGCCCGTGGAGGACGGTGCCGATGAGCGCGCCCGCGCCGTAGACGAGGAAGACCGAGGCGAGCAGGCGCAGATGCCGCGAGGCCGAGTCGGTCACGAGCTCGGCCATCAGGCTGGTCAGGGTGCCCGTGATGTAGGTCGACGCGACCCCGGGGACGCCGAGGTGGCGCACCGCCGCGGCCTGGATCCCCATCGCGAGCCCCGACAGCGCGATGAGCCCGAGCGTCAGGGCCTCGGGTCGGGCCGCCGGCCCCTTCAGGTGCCACATCGCCGCGAAGACGCCCAGGACCACCGCCTCGATCGCCAGCGTGGCGGTCACGATCGGCGGCCACTCCCCGCGCGCCCGGCCCCGCCGGAGCATCATCGCCCCCCCGGCCGCGCCCGCGCTGAAGGTCACCAGCGCGAGAGTCGAGCGGAGCGCGGCCATGAGCTCGCCCTGGCCGATCGCGAGGGCGAGCAGCACCGTGTTGCCGGTCATCATCGCGGTGAACACGTGGCCCAGCTCGAGGTAGCTGATCGCATCGACGAGGCCGGCGCCGCACGTGAGCACGAGCAGCATGACGTCGCGGGTCGCGGTCCCCCCGGGGATCGCCTCGGTCAGCTCTCCATCGTCGCGGTCGGTCACCCGAGAACGGTACCACGGCCCCGCTGCGTGCCCTCGCGCCCCCGGGGCCCGGAACGAGGGCGCGCGACACGACGCGCGACGCGGCGTCGCGTTGACATTGTGTATCCTTGCATTCATATTGCCCGGCATGGCGAAGTGGCGGGTGGTGCCGGACGAGGAGCCGGCCCGGGCGGTGGTGGCGCTGGCCGACCAGGTCGAGCGCGACGGCGGGTCGGTGCTCGCCGTCTATCGCGAGCCGGTGGGCGACCACTGGCAGATCTTCTGCCTCCTGCCGCTCGAGAAGGTCGAGCCCACCCCCTACCAGCGCGATCTCTCGCCGACCCACGTCAAGCGCCTGCAGGAGGTGGTCAAGAAGATCGACCGCTTCGTGGATCCGGTGGTGGTCATGTCGCCGCGGCCCGGGGTCTACTGGACGCCCAACGGCAACCACCGGCGCACGGTCCTGGCCAAGCTCAAGGCCAAGGTCATTCCGGCCATCCTCGTGCCCGAGCCGGAGGTGGCGTTCCAGATCCTCGCGCTGAACACCGAGAAGGCGCACAACCTCAAGGAGAAGTCCCTCGAGGTGATCCGCATGTACCGCGGCCTCGTGGAGGACGAGCCCCAGTCGGGCGAGGAGGACTACGCCTTCCAGTTCGAGGCGCCCCACTTCATCACGCTGGGGCTGCTCTACGAGCAGAACAAGCGCTTCGCGGGCGGCGCCTTCGCGCCGATCCTGCGCCGGGTGGACAAGTTCCTGAAGGGGCTCTTCCCGAAGACGCTCAAGGAGCGCGAGGAGCGGGCCGCGCTCGTGCGCGACGCCGACCTGGCGCTCGTCGCGGTGGTGGCCCGGATCAAGAAGCGCGGCATCAACCATCCCTACGTGAAGAACTTCGTCCTCGCCCGCACCACCCCGCTGACGCGTCAGCGCAAGACGCTGCCCGGCTTCGAGCAGACCTTCAAGAGGCTCGTCGACAACATCGAGGCCTTCGACGTCGCCAAGGTGCGCTACGAGGACATCCAGCGCTCCGCGATCATGGGCGCGCCCGCGGCGGGCTGAGCGCATGGCCCGGCCGACCAAGCTCGCGGAGGCGGAGGTGACCCAGCGCCTCGCCGCCCTGCCCGGGTGGACGCTCGAGGACGGCAAGCTCCACCGCGAGCTCGCCTTCCCGGACTTCACCCAGGCCTTCGCGTTCATGACCGACGTGGCCCGCGAGGCGGACGCGCTCGATCACCACCCGGAGTGGTTCAACGTGTACAACCGCGTGGTCATCGACCTCAGCACCCACGATGCCTCCGGCATCACCACGCTCGACTTCGAGCTGGCGCGGCGGGCCGAGGACCTGGCGCGCCGCCGCGCGCGCCCCGCGCCGTGACCGGCCGCGTCGCGGTCGTCACCGGCGGCACCGGCGCGCTCGGCCAGGCGATCACCACCGCCCTGCTCGAGGCGGCCGGGACGGTGGCGATTCCCTACGCGGTGCCGGCGGAGCTCGAGGGGCTCGAGGCGCGACTGGCCCCCGAGCAGCGCGCGCGGCTCATCGCCGCGCCCGTCGACGTCACCCGCGAGGACGCGATGGGCAAGTTCGTGCAGATGGTGCGCGACCGGCACGGCCGGGTGGACGGTCTCGTCAACGCGGTGGGCGGCTTCGCGGGGGGCGACCTGCTCTCGACGCCGCTCGCGGAGTGGGAGCGCATGATGGCGCTCAACCTCACGTCCATGGTCATCGCCTGCCGCGCGGTGCTGCCGGTCATGATCGCGGGCGGGGGCGGCCGCGTCGTGAACATCGCCTCGCGGGCGGTGCTGTCGCCGCAGGGCGGCTTCATCGCCTACACCGTGTCCAAGGCGGGTGTGATCACCCTCACCCAGGCGCTCGCCCAGGAGGTGAAGAAGCACCGGGTCACCGTCAACGCGGTGCTGCCGAGTACCATGGACACGCCGGGCAACCGCCGCGCCATGCCCGACGCGGACCGCTCGGAGTGGGTCAGCACCGCGGACGTGGCCCACGTGGTGGCCTTCCTGCTCTCCGAGCGGGCCGCCGCGGTGACCGGCGCCCTCCTCACCGTGTGACCGGAGCCCCGCGATGGAGCGCTTCGATCTCGTCGTGATCGGGGCCGGCGCCGCCGGCCTCACCGCCGCGCGGACCGCGGCGGGCCTGGGCG
>DATFGS010000647.1:0-8949 GCA_035249225.1 Candidatus Methylomirabilota bacterium
GGCGAGCTTGTCGCGGTTCTTCCACGACCGGACCGTCGCCGGCGGGATTCGCCGGCCGAGCTCGGCCGACGCGATCCGGGCGGCCTCTCTGTCGCTGAGCTTGATCGGGCGCGACCGCGCCGGCTGCGGGGGCGGGATCACCCGGTCGCCCCGACGAGCTCGGCCTCGGTGGCGAACAGGTCCGGGAGGTCGAGCCCCTCGATCACGCACCGGCCCGGGGTGTCGGTCGACAACACCCACGTTGTGCCTGGTAGGCCACACTCCCCGCACAGCGGGTGCTTGTCGTAGGGGATCTGGATCAGCCACCGGTCGGCGTGCCGCTCGCAGCACATGGTGCGGGCCCCCCGGTCGTTGACCAGGACGTGCAGCACAGCGGGGCGGCCGCACAGCCGGTAGCCGGTGCCGAACATGCACTTGCGGCTGGCCTCGGTGAGGTCGAGGAACGCGCGGAGCTTCTCGGTCTCGTTCACGCTGACTCCCGATCCCAGCGCGATCCGTCCCACATCGGCCCGGTGCCGGGCTTGCATGGGTCCGCGATGCGCTGCCTCGGCCCCTCGACGGAGGTGACCAGCCCTGAGCGGGAGTACCGGCGTTCACGGTCGGCGATCAGCTTGAGCCGCAGCAGCGCGGCGCCGGTGTACTCCTCACGGCACTCGGGGCGGGGGCACCGCACGGTCGGGCAGTCCCACACGGTGACCTCGTGGGCCCGGTAGGTCGCGATGGGCGTCTCGGGCATGTACAGCGGCTCACCGCACACGATGAGCTCGCGCTCTCCCAGGCCGAGGGTGCGTTGGCACTTCCCGATCGGGCGGGGTGGTGGGTCCCCGGTGGCCGACCGCAGCTGAACGGCGATGGTGCGGAGGTCGGCGACCATGTCCCCGATCCACGGCTGTTCGACGACCCACTTGCCGTCCTGCCAGTCGCCCCCGGCGCGCGCGGCGGCGGCCTCCCACTCCCACAGCACGTAGAGCGGCAGCGGGCCGGTGTCGTCGGGGCCGATCGGGTCGACCTTGGACGCGTGCGACTGCATGGCGTAGTTGTGGAGGTTGATCGGCGGGCAGGATTCGAACCCGCCCGGTCCGCCGCTGTCGCCGAGCTGGGCGCGTTGCTTCTCGTGGGTGAGGTCGGGGAGCCGGTCAAAGATCGTTTTGAACAGGTCCGCGAGCCCGATCGTGCATTTGCTGGTGTGTCGTTCCGGTCGGGGGTGGCAACACTCGGTGCATATGAGGTCGAGCACAGTCTTTCGCTCCCGGGTTGTACCGTTGGTGTGCCCTCACCCCCCGGTGGTGTGCAACGTGTACGGGTCGGCCGCCCGGCGACCTCGACAATCCTCGGGCGGCCCCCCTCGTTCACCTGGTCAGGTCATCGCGACCACCCCCTGAACGTGTGATCACCCGCGACGGCGAGCGGTAGTAGCCCATGCCCCCGGCGAGCCCGACGAGCGGGTCGACGACGAGCTGTTGCCACGCCCGGCGGGCACGGAGGACACGGGCGCGGGTGGCCGGCAGCAGCAGCGGTACGGGGCTCATGCGAGGTGGTCGGGCTCGGCGGCCGGCGGCGGCCCGGCCGGTCGTGGTCCTGGGCGGGGGCCGGGGGTGGCTCGGTTGAACGCCTCGCGGAACTCGCCGGCGGTCATGTCGGTGTCGTCGCGCTCGGCGGCGGGCATGAAGTGGTCGCCGAGGTGGAACTCGTACTCGGGGTGCAGCGGCACGACTCGGCCGGGTGTGTCGCGGAGGTGGCGGGCGAGCTCCTGCCGTTGGTGGACGTAGTCGGTCCACGAGCCGGGGTGGTCGCGGTCGGGTGGGAACGGGGTGCGGTTGAGCACGGCGGCGATCTGCTCGAGCCGGTCCTCGGCGGCCTCGGCGTCGGCACGGGCCTGGTCGAGCTGGTGCACGGCCTTGTCGCGTTCGGCGCGCATCTCCCGGTAGCTGGCGCGGCGCTTGCTGATCTCCCGGTCGCGCTGGTCGGTCTCTTCGGTGCGCAGCACGATCTCGCGCTCGAGTTGGGCGACCTGCTCGCGGAGGTGCTCGAGCTCGTGTTGGGCGCGGTCGCGTTCGGTGATGGCGTGGTGCGCTTGGCCTCGGAGGTGGTCGCGTTCGCGTCGTAGCTCGTCGGTCTCACGGTCGAGGTCGGCGCGGGCCTGGTCGCGTTGCGCGGTGAGGTCGGCGACCTGGGCGGCGTGGGCCTGGTCGCGGAGCCGGTGCACCTCGGCGGCGAACGCGGCGTGGTCTGTGGTCTGCGGCGGGTAGGCGTCGATCCACCGGCGCGCGGCCTCGGCCCACCCGGGAGATGCACCGTCGGCGACGGTGACGTGGTCGACGGTCTTGTTGTGGGCGTTGCAGATGAGCCCGTGAGCTGTGTCGATGTACTCGAGTAGCGTCGCGGTGTCCCTGGTCGACGTGGCCGGCCGAGCGAGCCGGCCGTTCTCACGCTCGAGCCGCTTCACCTCGGCGTGCTGTAGCGCGAGCTGCCAGTCGGCGGCGTTGAGGGCCTCGAGGATCGCCTCACGCTGGCGGGCGGTGACCATGGCGTACCGCGAGACAAGGTCGACGGCGTAAGCCAGCTTGCGGCGTGCTTCGGCGCGTTCGTCGTCTCGGTTGATCGGGTCGGTGCTGACGGGTCGCATCGGGTGGTCTCCTCGGTCGGTGGGTCTCATCGGGTCGGGTGCGCGGCTGCGAGCAGGTGAGCGATCTCGTCGACCTCGTCGTCGGTGAGGCGGCCGACGGCTCGGCGGGTCCAGCGCGGGGCCCGGCCGAGCAAGATGCGCTCGATGCCGACGACGGCGGCCGCGTACCTGTCGACGAGCGCGGCCGGCGGCTCGGGGGTGTCGGCGACGGTCGGGCAGGGCCCGTCGTGGCCGGCGTTGAGGGTGCAGTGCCAGCCGGCCGGGGGTCGGTGACACGGCGGGGCCGGCGGCTGGTGCTGCGCCTGGTCGGCCGAGCAGACGCGGCATATGCCGGGGCCACCGCACCGGGCCTTCGCCCCGTCCGGGCGGGGCCACACGTGGCCGTGGCCCGTGTTCGTGCCCGGCCCGCTCATCGAGCCCACCGCTTGCCGCACTCGCAGGTGATCAGCGTCCCGTTCGCCCACGGGTCCCACATCGGGACGGTGCAGCGGGACACACGGCGGGAGTGTCGGAGTACCCAGCGGTGCCACCACGCGGTCACTGGACTCGCTCCCAGGTCGGCGCGCTGGTCGCCTTCTCGAGCACGACGTTCCGCACGAACTGGGCGTCGGCCGCAGCCCACGCGCGCAGCGTGTTGTACTGCGACCAGGGGTCGTCGGTCTCTCGGGAGACCTTGTGCCAGTGCTCGTCGGGGATCTCAGAGTTGGGCACGACCTGGTTCGTGTCGCTGTACATCCGAGGGTCGGCGTCGCTGTAGAGGTGTAGGTGCTGCTGGCCGACGACCTCGAATGACAGGCGGTACATGCCGCTCACTTGCGCCCCCGGTTGATCCGGCGGGACTTGCGGGCGGCCCGGTTGCGCCGGCGGCGGTCGGCGACGGTGACCGGGTCCACGGTGCCGCCGTAGACGTGGAGGTGGCGCCAGTTGAACCCGGCGAGGATCGCGGTGCCGTTGCGCTGGAATGCCTCGGCGTGCTTCTTGCGGCAGAGCTCGAGGTACTCGTCGTCGGTGGCCTTCGCGGGGCGGGTGATCATGCTCATCGGGTGTTCTCCTGTCGGTCGAGGCGGACGTACGGGGATTCGGCGTGCGTGCGGAGGTACGGGGGTACGTCGCGGGGGTCGAGCTCGTCGAGCTCGTCGACGTAGCCGGCGGTGAGCACGGCGCGGGTCTCGTCGACGTCGGCGAGTAGGCGGATCGCGTCGAGGACGATCTGTGCCCGGTCGGGTGCGCGGACCGCGAGCATCTTGAGCAGCGACACCGCGATGTCGTTCCGGTCCTCGCGGAGCGCGCTCGCGATCCCGCTCTCGATCTCCTCGAGGCTGAACTCGGTCTTTGTGCTGGTCACGGGGTGTCTCCGTACTGGGCGACGATCTGCTCGAACTGTTCGCGGGTGTGGCGGCCGACCTCGACGCGTTCGATCGCGGCGCGCATGACGGCGACGACGTCGGACATCAGCGGCGGCCGGTCCTCGGGGATGTCGACCCGGCCGATTGGCAGGAGGATCTGTTTCCCGGTGTCGTCGTCGACCAGGGCCACAACGACCCGGGCGGTGCGGCCGGCGGTCACTGGGCGGCCTTGCACTGGGCGGATCCGCGGCGGTGGAACTCGACCGGGGCCTCGGATGTCCAGCCGCAGCCGCACCGGTCGACCATCGGGTAGTCGGTGACCCGGCGGGCGGTGGCCAGCAGCGACCGGAGCTCGGCGTGCCCGGGGTCGTGGCCGTTGTCGGGGGCGAGCCGGTCGAGCTCGTCGCGGAGCTCGTCGACGCGGGCCAGCTGGGCGCGGAGGTCCGCGATCTCGGCCTGGGCGGCGGCGTACTCGGGCGATGGGGGCGCGGTCGTCTCGACGGCGGTGTCGGTGTCGCTCATGGTCGGTGGCCTCTCGTGGTGGTGGTTGCGGCGGCCGGCTGGTCGCCACACTTCGGGCACTCGGCCCGGTTCGGCGGTGGGTGCGCGAGCTGCTCGAGCACCTGGACGCGGTCGACGAGTCCCTCGAGGCGCCAGGCGCACAGGACCATGACGAACAGGAGCCAGCCGCTCGCGAGCTCGACGACGAGATCGGCCATCACTGCGGCTCCGCGAACACGTGCACGACCTGGGCGAGGACCGCCGGCGGATCGAACGGGTTGCGGATCTCGACGGTCCCGACGTGGTCGCCGACGACGGGCCAACCGGCGGGGTAGGCGCGCACGAGGTGCGGCTCGGGACCCTCGACGACCCAGACGGTGACCGTGCCGGACCCTTGACCAGCGGTAACGGCGACCGGGCGGCCGGCGACGGCGATCGAGCCTCCCCCGATCGGGACGATCCACGGGGACAGCGGACGCGGGGCGATCACGCGACCGCTCCGGGCGTCTTTGCCGGGTTCTGCCCGAATTCGAGCGGCAGAGCGGGCGGGCATGCCCTGGAATCGGGTCGCGCGCCCGGCCCGCTGCCCGCGTCGCTGGCCGGCAGGCGCTCCGCGCTGGAGGACACCGGCGAAGGGGGTTGCGACGCTCCTGGGCGATCTGAGGGCTTCTTTTTCCCCGCGTCCGCGCGTGGGGGTTGCGACCGAACAGCGCGCGGCGCGGTTTCCTCGGCGGTGGTGTGCGCGAGTCGGGCCTCGACGGTGAGCCACATGCCCCGCTCGGGGGTCTCGTCGGGGGTGAGGATCCGCGGCATGTGCTTGGTCATGTACCGGCGGGTGTCGTCGGGGACCAGGTCGAGCCCGACCCAGTCCTTGCGGGCGCCTCGGGCGAGTGCGTCGCAGCAGACCTTGAGCAGGAGGGCGAGGTTGTCCTCGTCGCGTTTGCGTCGGTCGCCGGGTGCCCAGTCGAGTTGCACGGTGAGGTGGTCGCACTCGGGGATGCCGGCTTCGGTGGCGAGGCGGGTGACGTCGGCGCGTACGCGTTTGGTCGCGGTCGACTTGCCCCAGTGGGCTTGGCCGCGGCTGTTCGCGGAGAGCCCGGCGGGTACGCGGGTGTACGGCAGCTCGAGGCGGTAGCGGCCGATGACGATGCCGGGGGAGATCGCGGCGAGGTAGGCGTCGACGACGCTGGCGGCGCGGGCGAGGTGGGCGTCGTTGGTGGGCTCGTCGTCGCGGTAGGGCCAGCCTTCGGCTTCGGCGTAGGCGCGTGCGGCGGTGTCGAGGGCGGCGGGGTCGAGCTCGGTCACGGGGTGGCCTCCTCGGTGGGCTGGATGGCGGCGCGGATGCGGGCGAGGTGCGCGGGCTGGCGTGCGAGGGGCTTGCCGGTGTGGAGGTTCCGGCAGGGCTCACCGGTGTCGGCGTGGCAGTCGCGGCAGGGGTGACGCTCGGCGTCCTCCCGCTCGGCGGCGAACGTGTCGTCGCGTACGGCGCTGTCCCATGTGGCGCGGCAGGTGCGTTCGGTGGTGCAGCGGTTGCGGGACGGGCAGTAGGGGCACGGCTCGATGAGCTGGTGGTAGTCGGGGGCGGCGGTCATGACACGACTCGCAGGGGGCGGCCGTGGGTGCAGCGGCGGGCGGGTTCGACGGGGACGCCGTCGGCGTCGAGTAGCCAGCCGGCCTCGTCGCAGTCGTCGCAGGCGTCGAGGACGGCGCGGGCTTCGGCTCGGCGGGCGCGTTCGGCGTCGGCTTGCTGGCCGGGTGCGGCTTCGGCGGCGAGCCGGACGTCGCGGCAGGCGCGGCAGGCGGGGCCGGGTTCGTCGTCGGCGAGGTGGGCGTGTGCTTTGCAGCGGGGGCGTTTCGGGGTGGGGGGCGTCGCGTTGTCGCGCGCGTACGTTTCTGAACGATCCCCCCCCTTAGTAACCACCTCTTTAACTACGGGTCGGGTCGGGTCGGGTCGGGTCGGGTCGGGAAGCGAAGACACCAGGCGTGACTCCTGCCGTGTGTCCTGCCGGGTGTCACGGCGTGACTCCTGCCGTGACTCACGCTGGCTGTCGGACGGGTGTCCGCCCGGACCGGACGGCGGCGGCGTGCCGTCACGCTTCGCCGCGCGCCACCGTGCGCGACGGTCAGCGTCCGCTTTCCGGCGCTGTATCACCTGGTCGCGGGTGGGTTGCCAGTCCTCCCAGTCGTGGAAGATGACCCCGGTCTCGCCTTCCTTCTCGGTCTCGATCCAGAACCCGACGGCGATGAGGCGCTCGGCGAGCCGGCGGTCGGATTCCCACCCGTCGACGACTTCCCATGGCACGAACCCGTCGGTGAGGTTGTCGGCCGACCAGTCGCCGGCGAGGGTCCAGAGCCCGACGGCGGCGAGCCGGTCTTTCTCGCCGAGCTTGCGCACTTTCTTCGACCGCCAGAACGAATCGTCGATCTTGAACCACGTCATCAGGCGGTCATCCGTTCCGGTGTCTGGTCGACGGTGTCGAGCTCGGGCGGTGCGGCGGCGTAGGTGCGGTTCGCGCGCTCGATCGCGCTGAGCGCGAGCTCGAGTAGCTGCTTGTCGGTCAGCTGCGGGGCGACGACGGTGGCCTCGGCCCGGCGGCGGCGGATGTAGGCGGGGAGCCGGCAGACAGCGGCGCGGTAGCCGGCGGCGTCGGCGCGATCGCGGGCGTTGCGGGCGTTGACCCGGTTGAGGTCGTCGACGGCGCGGCGGTGCGCGACGCGGGCCGAGGCCAGCTCGGCGCGGAGCTTCGAAACCTCGTTGCCGTGGGCGATCTTCTCCTCGCGGAGTTGCCAGGTGAGCTCGTACGCGGCCTCACGGTCGGCGCAGCTCTCGCGGGCGTACCGGTCCCGCTCGGCGGTGAGCCGGTAGATCGCGCTGTGCGCGTCGGCGAGTAGCTGCACGTCGCCGTGTCGACTCCTGGCGTCGAACAGCCGGTCGAGGATGTCGTCGGTGGTCATGCGGCCGGGTCCTCTGCGGGTTGGTGGTCCGGGTTGTCGATGTCGAGCCCGGTCCACGCGGCGGGGGGTAGACACCCGGCGCGTAGGGCGTGGATTCGGACGACCGTGCTCGTGCCGGGCTGGTCGGCGAGCAGGGCGTAGACGTGGGCGACCTCGGCGGCGGTGCCGGCGTCGATCCATTTGCGGTCGCGGCGCTTCCAGCTCGACACCAGGGATCGGGCGGTGGCCGGCGGGCGGCCCATGAGGGTGCCGACGGTGCGGGCGGTGTGGCCGAGCGCGGCGAGGGCCTCGAGGCGGCGGCGGGTGCCGGTGGCGTCGACGAGGTTCCGGGGGCTCACCGGGCACCGACCTTGGCCGGCGGGGTGGTGTGCCATCCGCAGCAGCGGCGGCAGAACCGGACGTGGTCGCCGGTGCCGGCGGCCCGGACCGCTACCCGGGCCTGCTCGAGGCTCGGGTAGCGGGCACGGTCTGCGCAGGACATGACTAGTTGCCCTGGAGCCGGTCGAGGTAGCGGCGCAGGGTGGCGGCGTCGGCCTTGTCGTGGGCGACCTTCGTGACGCCGGCGAAGTCCTGCTCAACGCGTTCGGTGTCCCAGTCGGCCGGGGAGAACGCGAGGATCTGCTGCCAGAGCGCGTCGGTGTCGTCGCCGGCCGGCGCGTCGGCCGGCTGCTCGGCGGGCGGCTGGGTGGTGGCCTTCGCGGTGGTCTTCGCGGCGGCGGCCGAGGTGACCTCGTCGGCGGTGACCGGGGCGGTCGGGAACATCTCCGCGACGGTCGCCTCGCCCCGCTTGATGGTGCGGTAGGTGACGCCGAGGGGCGCGAGGTCGAGCTCCGACCAGTCCTCGGGGCGTCGGCCGACGTGCGCGACCAGCTGGGCGCGGGTCACGCCGATCTTCTGGTACCACTCGATGACCTGGGCGATCCGCTGGACGAGCGGCACTCCCCCGCCGTGCTCGAGGGTCTTCTGACACCGCTCCTTCGCGTCCTCGACGAACCACAGCGGCAGCACCGAGAAGATCGCCTCACGGACCCGGCGGGCGCCGGCGTTCGCGTTCGACTCGTAGATGTCGCGCATGTCGGTGAGCTTCTTCGGGCCCTGCTTGGTGTCCCGGATGTGCGGGACGATGAACACAGCGCTCACGCGGGCGTTGGACTCCATGTCCCACGCGAACGCCTGCATTTCCGACTGGCCGTGCTCGTCGTCGCGGCGCAGCTCGGCGACCCCGTACTGGATGTTCCCCCAGCAGCGGGCGAGCTCCCGGGCGAGCTGGACGGTCGGGCCGGCGACGGTCTGGCCACCCCGGTTGAACGAGAAGAACGCGCGTTCGGCGAGCGCGGACATGCCGCACGTCGAGGCCATCTCGGCGGCGGCGCGCTGCGGGTCGCGGGGGGCTTGCTTCGCGGCGAGGACCGAGGCGTACACCTCGGCGGCCGCGCGCGACTGCTCGATCGCGGTCCCCTGGCCGACCCGGTCGGGGGTCCCGGCCTGGTGCGGCAGCTGGATCGCGGGGGCGGCGTTGCC
>DATFGS010000648.1:0-1217 GCA_035249225.1 Candidatus Methylomirabilota bacterium
CGGCGTCGACGTCGCCGTGCGTGAACTGGTAGCGCAGGTTCACCAGGTTGCCGCCGCGCTCCTCGTGCACCCGCGGCGCGTCGGGCCGCAGCGCGGACTCCGGGTCGAACACCGCGGGCAATTCCTCGTACTCCACCCGGATGCGCCGCACCGCCTCCTGCGCGATCTCCTCGGTGCGGGCGGCCACCGCCGCGATCTCGTCGCGGATGCAGCGCACCTTGCCGCCGTCGGCGGCCCCGCCCTTCAGCGCCAGGTGATCCTTGGCGAAGCCGAACGGGTGCTGCTCCACGCGGTCGGCGGTGATCACCGCGAGCACGCCCGGCAGGGCTTCGGCGGCCGCGGTGTCGATGCCGCGCACGCGCGCATGCGGATAGCGGGTGCGGAGGATCGCCCCGTGGGCCATGCGAGGCAGGGTGAGGTCGTGCAGGAAGCGGGTGTGGCCGGTGACCTTCTCGGCCCCGTCGCGCTTCGGGGTGGACTTGCCGATGACGTGAAAGCTCACCGCCGTCGCGCTCCGGGAGGGGGCGGTCGCGGCGGGCTAACGCGCCGCGGCCATCCGCTCGACCTGCGCCGCGCGCCACTGGGCGCGCGACATGAACCCGGGGCGGTTGCGGCAGAGCGCCTCGGTCTCGCGCTCGATGACCTCCGCCGGCGCCTCGATGTCGAAGGGCTCCACCACCGGCTGCGGGGTGTGCCAGGGGGTGTCCACGAAGACCTCGACCCGGTTGCCTTCCGGATCCCCGAAGTAGACCGACCACGCGTTGCCGTGGGTGACCACCCGGAACTGCTCGATCCCCTCCCCGCGGGCCCGCGCGTGCATGGCCTTGAGATCACCGAGCGTCGGCAGCTTGAACGAGATCTGGTTCACCACGTTGAAGCCCACCCCCGCCGGCCGCCCGGTGGCGAGCACGAGCTGGTGGTGCTCGTCGGGATCGCGGGAGAGGAAGACCAGGTCCGAGCCGCCGGGGACCTGGCCGCGGTCGCTCACCAGCATGCCGAGGACCCGGGTGTAGAAGTCGGCCATCCGCCCGAGGTCGGTGACGTAGATGCCGAGGTGGCTGAACGAGACGGGTGACGGTCGATCCATGCGGGCCTCCGCGCGCGTCGGTCCCCCGGATTATATAATGACCGCGACAAGGAGGAGCGTGGATGGACACCCGCCGGAAGTACGCCGTGATCGACACCGCCACCGGCAAGGTCGACCGCTCGATCTTCAG
>DATFGS010000649.1:0-5643 GCA_035249225.1 Candidatus Methylomirabilota bacterium
GTGTAGACCACCGCGAGCGAGGCGGCCACCAGCACGACCCCGGTGCCGAACACGGCCATGAGGGCGATCGCGAGCAGGATCGCCGGGAACGCCATCAGGACGTCGAGCGGCCGCATGATGAGCTGATCGAGCGCGCCCTCCGCGTAGCCGGCCACGAGCCCGAGCGGCAGGCCGACGAGCAGGGCCAGCACCACCGAGGCCAGCGCGACGCCGAGCGAGACGCGGTAGGCGTGCGCGACCCGGCTCAGGATGGACCGCCCGAGGTCGTCCATGCCGAAGGGCTGGCCCCAGGTGGGGCCCCGCAGCGCGTGGTCCTTGGCGATCTCGGTGGGGCTGCCCGGAATCACGTGCGGCGCGAGCGCCGCGATCAGCGTCAGCCCGGCGATCACCGCGAGGCCGGCCACGGTCACCCCGCGGTGCCCGGACGGGAGCGTCCAGCGGAGCGCGCGCCACATCAGCGCCGCCGCACCCGCGGGTCGATGGCGCCGTAGAGCACGTCGGTGACCAGGTTCACCAGCATGAACATCGCGCCGATCACCAGCACCGCGCTCTGCACCACCGGGTAGTTGCGCTCGAGCACCGCGTCGAGGGTCATCCGCCCGAGGCCGGGCAGCGTGAAGATCATCTCGACCACGATGGCGCCGCCGAGCATGTAGCCTACCTGCAGGCCGAGCACCGTGACGATCGGGATCGCCGCGTTGGGCAGCACGTGGCGGAAGAGGATGGCGCGCTCGCCCAGGCCCTTGGCGCGAGCGTACTGCACGAAGCTCTTGTGCATGGTATCGAGCACCGCGGCCCGGGTCAGCCGGCCGAGGACCGCCGCGCGGCTCACCGCCAGGGTCAGGGCCGGCAGCGCCATGTGGATCAGGTTCTCGGCCGGGCTCTCCGCGAACGGTACCCACCCGCCGGACGGCAGCAACCCCGCGCCGAGCGAGAGGCCCAGGATCAGCATGATGCCGAGCCAGAAGTCGGGCACCGAGACGCCGAGCAGGCCCACCGCGAGCGCGGCGCGATCCGCGGTCCCCCCGCGCCGCCCGCCGGCCAGCAGCCCGAGGGGCACCCCGATCAGGACCGTGCACAGCGCGGCGAGCAGGGTCAGCTCGAGCGTGACCGGCAGCCGGTCGAGGATCATGCGGCGAATCGGCTCGTTCTGGCGGAAGTCGTGGCCGAGGTCTCCACGCACGGCCTTGCCCAGCCAGCGGAGGTACTGCTGGGGCACCGGCTCGTCGAGGTGGAAGGCCTCGCGCAGCGCGCGGATGCCCTCGGGCGTGGCCTTGTATCCCAGCACCGCCACCGCGGGGTCGCCCGGCACCAGGCGCATGAGCGCGAAGATCAGCACGCTCATGCCGAGCAGCAGCGGCACCGCCAAGGCCAGCCGCCGCGCCGCATAGACAGTCATGCCGCGCTCGCCCGAAAGCGGTGGGGGGGTCTCGGGGAGGAGCGGTGCTCGCTCCCCCCCAGTCTAATCAAGCCAGCCAGGTGTCCTCGAAGCGCAGCTCGAGCGACGACAGCGGCGCCGAGCCCTGCACGTTGGGCTTCATCCAGTAGCGCTGCAGCTCGTTGCTGAAGACGATCAGCGAGCCCTCCTCCTGGAACCAGCGCACCAGCTCCGGGTACATCTTCCTGCGCGCGGCCACGTTGGACGTGAAGCGGAAGGCGTCGAGCCGCCGGTCCGCCTCCTCCGACTTGAACCCGCAGAAGTTCCACGCCGAGGAGGAGTGCTGCATCGGGTAGTAGAACATGTCGGGATCGACCGTGACGCTCCACCAGCCGCCCGCGATGTCGAACTTCTTGCCGACCAGCTCCTCGAAGTACTGCCCGGACTCGAGCGGCCGCACGTCGAGGGTGATGCCCACCTTCTTGAGCTGCTCGCGCAGGATTTCGCCGGTCTTGACCAGCACCGGCACCTGCGACTTCACGAGGTAGGTCAGGGTGAGCCCGTTGCCGTGGCCCGCCTCCGCGAGGAGCTGCTTGGCCTTCGCGAGATCCGGTCCGCTCTTGTGGGCATTCACCCCGGTGGCCCACGGGCTCGGCGCCGGGGTCGGCTCGGCGGTGACCACGTGGGTGTCGAAGTAGACGAGCTTGACGATCTCGGAGCGGTCGATCGTCCACGCGAGGGCCTGCCGGAGCCGCTTGTCGTTGAGCGGGGGCCGGCTCGCGTTGAGCATCAGGTAGAACGGGAAGTAGGGCCGGCCGGGCGAGGACTTCATCTCCCGCGGCAGGCGCTCGAGCTCGGCGATGCGCTGGGGCGGCACGGTCTGGATCCAGTTGAAGCGCCCGGTCTGCAGCCCGGTGAGCCGCACCGTGTCGTCGGCGGGCGCGTGGAAGGTGATGCGGTCGAGATAGGGACGATTCGGCCGGAAGTACTTGTCCCAGCGCTCGAGCGTGATGTGGTCGTCCTTCACCCACTCCACGAACTTGTAGGGACCGGTGCCGATCGGGAACAGCTTGGGATCCTTGTCGTTCAGCGCCTTCTCGTTCACGATCTCGGTGGCCTGCGACAGCATCGCGAACAGCGGACCGAACGGGCGGCTCAGGCTGAAGCGCACCTGGTGCGCGCCCACCGCCTCCACGCCCTCCACCGGCGAGAAGAACACGCGCATCGGCAGCTTGTTCTTGGCGTCGAGCAGCCGGTTGAAGGTGAAGGCCACGTCCTTGGCGGTGAACGGCTCGCCGTTGTGGAAGGTGGCGTTGTCCACCAGATCGAACACCCAGGTCTTCTCGCCGTCCTGCCTCCACGACTTCGCGAGCCCGGGGACGAACTGCCCGGCGTCGTCGACGTAGACGAGCTTGTTGTAGACGTTCTGGTAGACCTGGAGCGAGGAGTAGAGCTGGGCGAAGCCCGGGTCCATGTTCACCGGCTTGTCCACGGTGGCGACCTTCAGGATGCCCCCGCGTTTGGGCTGCCCCTGCGCCCACGCCGGGCGTCCCGCGAGGCCCGCGCCGCCCATCGAGGCCAGCCCTGCCCCCGCGGCGAGGCCGCCCACCCGAGCCAGCCACTCCCGCCGCGTGCTCCGATCCCGGCCGCCCGTCCGCTCCAGATCCCCCATCACCCGTTCCTCCTGTAGTTGTTCGACATGACGTCCTGGATCTCCCCGTCCTTCATGACGAGGCGCACCCGGCGGAGCGCCTCGATCTCGGTCAGCGGATCACCCTCGATCGCGATCAGGTCCGCGCGCTTGCCCGGCCCCACGCTGCCCACCTCGGAGTCCATCCGGCAGGCCTCGGCGGCCCAGCGCGTGCCCGAGAGCAGCGCGTCCGCGGTGGAGACCCCGAAGCGCACCAGCGTCTCCAGCTCGAAGGGCATGGCCCCGTGCACCCCGTCGGTGCCGGAGGCGTAGCGGACGCCCGAGGCGAGATGGCGCGGGAAGGTCTCCGCGATCGTCCGGCGCGCCGCGGCCAGCTTCTCCATGATCGCGGGGTTGCGCCCGTCGCCCTGCTCGATGCCTCGCTCGTGCATGAAGATCGCGAAGGTGCAGATGAGCCAGGCGCGGTGCTCCTTCATCAGCGCGACGTCGTCGTCGGTGGCGAGCCCGGCGTGCTCGATCGTGGAGACACCCTCCTCCACACACAGGCGCAGGCCCGGCCCGCCGTGGGCGTGGGCCGCCGCGTACTTGCCCGCCCGCAGCGCCTCCTCCACCGCGGCCCGGATCTCCTCGCGCGAGTAGACGCTCGCGTTCAGCGTGGTGCCGGGCGAGCTGACTCCGCCGGTGGCGAAGATCTTGACGTGATCGGCCCCGCGCTGGAAGTTCTCCCGCACCCCGCGGCGGATCTCGTCGACCCCGTCGAAGGCGGATTGGGCGCGGCCGTGGCCGTTGCTCGAGGTGATGCCGCGGGTGCCGCAGAGCAGGCGCGGGCCCGGGATCACCCCCGCCGCGATCGCGTCCCGCACCGCCACGTCGAGAAAGTGCTCCTCGGTCATCACCCGCAGCGTGGTGGTCCCCGAGGCCAGGTCGCGGCGGAGGTTCGCGGTCGCGCGCAGGGCCTGGGGCACCGCGTCCTGGCGGAGCTGGCCGATCTGATCGCCGTCGCCCGGCACGATCGAGATGTGGCTGTGGGCGTCCACCAGGCCCGGCATCACGAAGCGGTCGCTCCAGTCCAGCACCGCGGCCCCCGGCGGCACCGGCGTGGTCGCGGCGGGGCCCGCCGCGCTGATCCGCGCGCCGTCCACCACCACGACCGCGGAGCGGACCGGCGGCGCGCCGGTGCCGTCGAAGAGCGTCCCGCAGCGGATCGCGCGGAGCGAGGCCATCGGGTCGCCCCGGCTAGCCGCCGGCGCGCGCGCCGTAGTCGCGCCGCGCGGCGACAGACGTCACGTAGCCTTCGACGACGTCGCGCCGGACCGACTCCGGATCGCGCTCGGCGGCCGGGCCGAAGCCGCCCCCGCCGCCGGTCAGGATACGCACCCGCTCGCCCGCCGCGATCGGATGCTGGGTCGCCTTGCGGACGTGCCGCACCGCCCCGTCGGGCGCGGTGATCTCGACCCCGTTCACCGCGCCGTCCTGCCCGCCGGCCAGCCCCCAGGGCGGCGTGACCTTGCGCTCCAGGCTGAACGTGATGAAGGCGGGCGCGAGGAACTCGTAGAGCCGCTCGATGCCGAGACCGCCGCGGTGCCGCCCGGCTCCGCCCGAGTCCGGCCGCAGGCCGTACTTGAGTATGCGGATCGTCGGGATGCGCGACTCCACCACCTCCACCGGGTTGTTCCGCGCGGTCGAGCCCGCGAAGATGATCATGCCGGACTCGCCGTCGTAGGCCGGCCGCGCCCCGGTGCCGCCCGCGTTGAGATCGCCCTGGATGAAGAGGCGCCCGGTGTCGGGATGGGTCCCGAACGCGATCGTGGGCATCTGGTCGCCGTAGGAGCCAGCCGGGATGCGCTCCGGCATCGCGTCGGAGAGCGCGCGCAGGCCCAGGTCGATCAGCAGGTTGATCGGCACGTAGTAGCGCGCGGTCGGCGCGGGCTCCTCGCAGGCCAGCACCGAGCGCGGCGGGATGCGCACGGTCAGGGGCCGGAAGCAGCCCTCGTCCACCGGAGTCAGCGGCGTGGTCAGGCACTTGATGAGGAGCCGGCACGCGCTGACCGTGATCGCGTCGCCGCAGTTGAACGGCCCCACCACCTGCGGGCTCGACCCCTCGAAGTCCACCGTCATCGCGCCCTGGTCCACCGTGATCGCCATCTCGATCCGCACCGGCTGGTCCAGGCTGATGCCGTCGTTGTCGAAGTGGGCGACCGCGCGGTAGGTCCCGGACGGGATGCGGGCCAGCTCGGCGCGGGTGCGCCGCTCGGACTGCTCGAGGAAGACGCGGGTGGCGTCGAGCACGGTGTCGCGGCCGTACTTGCCGAGGATCTCGTGGAAGTACGCGAGGCCCGCGCGGCACACCGCGATCATCGCCTGCACGTCCTTCATGGTGCCGCTCTCGGTGCGGATGTTGCCCCGGATCATCCGCAGCACCTCGTCGTTGAGCACTCCCCGGTCGAAGAGGCGCACCGACTGGAAACGCAGACCCTCCTGGCGGAACTCGCGCGAGCCGACCTGCATGGAGCTGGGCACCGGGCCGCCCACGTCGCTCCAGTGGGCCTTCACCGAGACGAAGCCGGTGAGCTGGCCCTCCCAGAACACGGGGGCGTACATCGCCACGTCGTTC
>DATFGS010000650.1:0-1312 GCA_035249225.1 Candidatus Methylomirabilota bacterium
CGCCGTGTCGTTCCACTCCACCAGAAGCCGCTCCAGCTCCGCCTCCCCAAGCAGCGCAAGCCGGCTCACCGGACGCTCCGGCGCCGACACCGCGCCCTCGAGCAGAGCCGCGAAACAACCCGCAAAGCGAGCGATCGTCGAAGCGTCGAACAGGTCGGTCGCATAATCGAGGCGAAGATCGAGCCCGTCCGCCCGCTCCACAACGTCGAGCGAAAGGTCGAACTTGGCCACCGGCAGCGCCACCGGCTCCGGCGATGCCGTCACCGCCGCCGGCCAGACCGGCGCCTCCTCCTCCACCTGATAGGCCATCATCACCTGGAAGACCGGGTGCCGGCTCGGGTCGCGCACCGGCGCCACCTTCTCCACCACCTTCTCGAACGGCACCTCCTGATGGTCGTAGGCATCCAGGAGGCTCGCCCACACCCGACCCACCAGCGCAACGAAATCGGGCTCCCCGGACAGGTCCGTCCGAAGCACCAGCGTGTTCACGAAAAAGCCGATCAGCCCCTCCGTCTCCGGCCGGCGCCCAGCCACCGGCAGCCCGACCAGCACATCCTCCTGTCCCGACAAACGCGACAAAGTCGCCTGAAACGCCGCCATCAGAACCGCGAACAGGCTCGCCCCGGCCCCGCGCGCGATCGCGCGCAACCCCGCCAGCTGCTCCCCCGAAACCGAAAAGCCGTGCTCCGCACCCCGGAAGCTCTGAACCGCCGGACGCGGCCGGTCGGCCGGAAGCTCGAGCACCTCCGGAGCCCCCGCCAGGCGACGCTTCCAATAATCGAGCTGGCGCCCCGGCTCCGCCCCCCGAAGCCACTGGCCCTGCCAGGCCGCATAATCGGCATAATGGAGCGCCGGCGCCGGCAGCGGCGAGGGCAAGCCCGCGGCGAACGCCCCGTACAGCGCAGCCAGCTCCCGGTAGAGCAGCTTGAGCGACCAGCCGTCGGTCACGATATGGTGCATCGACAGCAAAAGCACGTGCTCGTCCCCGGAGAGCCGGTAGAGCGCCGCCCGCACCAGCGGCCCCGCCGCAAGGTCGAACGGCCGCAGCGCCTGCGCCTCCAGAAGCCCGGCAAGCGCGCCCGGCCGGCCGGAAAGGTCGACCCGCTCGAGCGCCATCGGCCCAGCCGGGTCGATCGCCTGGACCATCACCCCGGCGCGCTCGACGAAGCGGGTGCGAAGGCTCTCGTGCCTCGACACCAGCTCGTCGAGCGCCGAGCGCAGCGCGCCGCCATCGAGCGC
Source organism: Candidatus Methylomirabilota bacterium (assembly GCA_035249225.1). Classification (GTDB taxonomy): domain Bacteria; phylum Methylomirabilota; class Methylomirabilia; order Rokubacteriales; family CSP1-6; genus CAMLFJ01. The sequence continues at coordinate 1,240 of DATFGS010000650.1, forward strand.
ACCGCGAAGCCGAAGCCCCGCCGGAACGTTGTAAACCGCCCCCCCACCCTGAAAACGATCGAGAAACCAGAGG
>DATFGS010000651.1:0-6710 GCA_035249225.1 Candidatus Methylomirabilota bacterium
GCCTCCATCTCCTCGGTCTGGCCCTCGGGGTAGTTCTCGATGACCAGCCGCAGGGGGCGGAGCACCGCCATGCGCCGGAGCGCGCGCCGGTTCAGATCCTCGCGCAGGCAGTGCTCGAGCAGCGCGACCTCGACGAGGTTCGCGGCCTTGGTCACGCCGATGCGCTCGCTGAAGTCGCGCAGCGACTCGGGCGTGTAGCCGCGGCGCCGCAGGCCGGCCAGGGTCGGCATGCGCGGGTCGTCCCAGCCGCTCACGAGGCCGTCCTGCACCAGGGTGAGCAGCTTGCGCTTGGACATCACGGTGTGGCTCAGGCTCAGGCGCGCGAACTCGATCTGGCGCGGATGGTAGACCCCGAGCGCGTCCAGGTACCAGTCGTAGAGCGGGCGGTGGTCCTCGTACTCGAGCGTGCACAGGGAATGGGTGACGCCCTCGATCGAGTCGGACTGGCCGTGGGCCCAGTCGTACATCGGGTACACGCACCAGGTATCGCCGGTGCGGTGGTGCGCGGTCTTGCGGATGCGGTACATCACCGGATCGCGCAGGTTGAGGTTGGGATGGCCCATGTCGATCTTCGCGCGCAGGACCTTGCTGCCGTCCTCGAACTCGCCCCTGCGCATGCGCTCGAAGAGGTCCAGGTTCTCCTCGACCGGTCGGTCGCGCCACCGGCTCTCCCGCCCGGGCTCGGTCAGCGTGCCGCGGTGCTCGCGGATCTCGTCGGCCGAGAGATCGTCCACGTACGCCTTGCCGGCGCGGATCAGCTGGACCGCCCACTCGTAGAGCCGGCCGAAGTAGTCGCTCGCGAAGTAGAGGTGCGGGCCCCAGTCGAAGCCGAGCCAGTGGACGTCGCGCGTGATCGCGTCCACGTACTCCTGGCTCTCCTTGGTGGGGTTGGTGTCGTCGAAGCGCAGGTGGCAGCGGCCCCCCAGCTCCTGGGCCAGGCCGAAGTCCAGGCAGATCGCCTTGGCGTGGCCGATGTGCAGGTAGCCATTGGGCTCCGGGGGGAACCGGGTGACCACCGGGCGGGGGAAGCGCCCGGCCTGGAGATCGTCCAGGACCGCGTCCCGGATGAAGTGGGAGGGCTTGGCCGGCTCGGTCATGGGCCCGATCCTAACACCGAGAGTCGCCTGGGGGCGTCGCTTGGGGGCGGCGCCCGGGCCCCGGCCGGGGGGCCGGGCCGGCCGGCCGGAGTACAATGGGGCTCCATGTCCGAGCCCGTACGCGTGCGCTTTCCTCCCAGTCCCACGGGACACCTCCACGTGGGGGGCGCCCGCACCGCGCTCTTCAACTGGCTCTTCGCGCGCCACCACCGCGGCGAGTACGTGCTCCGGATCGAGGACACCGATCGCTCGCGCTCCACCGAGGAGTACACCCGGTCACTGCTCGAGGCGCTGCGCTGGCTCGGGCTCGATTGGGACGAGGGCCCGCCCACCCCCGGCTACCGCCAGACCGAGCGCTTCGACATCTATCGCGCGCACGCCGAACGGCTGCTCGCGGAGGGCCGGGCCTACCGCTGCCGGTGCACGCCGGAGACGCTGGACGCGCTGCGGAAGACCGCGGAGGCCCGCAAGGAGACCTTCCGCTACCCGGGCACCTGCCGCGAGGCCCGCGTGCCCGCGTCGGAGCCCCACGCCTTGCGCCTGGCCATCCCGCGCGAGGGCGAGACGGTGGTGGACGACGTGATCCGCGGCCGGGTGACGGTCAGCCACGACGAGCTCGACGACTGGATCCTCGTGCGGACCGACGGCACGCCGACCTACAACTTCTGCGTGGTCGTGGACGACGTGACCATGAAGATCACCCACGTCATCCGCGGCAACGATCATCTCTCGAACACGCCGAAGCAGGTGCTCTGCTACCAGGCCCTCGGCTACCCGCTGCCGGTGTTCGCCCACATCCCGATGATCCTGGCCGCGGACAAGACGCGGCTCTCCAAGCGGCACGGCGCCACCTCGGTGCTGGCCTTCCGCGACATGGGCCTCCTGCCCGAGGCGATGCTGAACTACCTGGCGCGCCTCGGCTGGTCCCACGGAGATCAGGAGATCTTCTCTCGAGAAGAACTGACCCGGCACTTCGACCTCGCCCACGTGGGCGCGGGCGACGCGGTCTTCGACCTCGAGAAGTTCACGTGGGTGAACCAGCAGTGGATCAAGCGGCTGCCCGCCGCGCGCATCGCGGCGGACCTGGTGCCCTTCCTCGAGCGGGCCGGCCTGCCCGCCCCCCGTGACCTCGCGTGGCTCGCGCGGGTGGTGGAGACGCTCAAGGAGCGCGCCCGCACCCTCGTCGAGATGGCCGAGCAGGCCGCCTTCTACCTGCGCCCGCCGGAGGCCTACGATCCGCAGTCCACCGCCAAGTTCTGGAAGGAGCAGGCCGCCGAGCGCTACGCCATCCTGATCAAGCGCCTCGAGGCGCAGGCGTCCATGGATCCGCCGGCGCTGGAGGAGCTCTACCGGTTCCTCGCGGCCGACCTCGGGCTCAAGCTCGTGGACCTGGCGCAGCTCACCCGCATCGCGCTGACCGGCAAGACCGCGAGCCCGTCGATCTTCGAGGTCGTGAGCATCCTCGGCCGAGCGGAGACGCTCGCCCGGCTCAGGGCCGCCGCGGCCGCGGTGGAGGCGCGCCGGTGAGGCGGCTGCTGCTCGCGCGTCACGGCCAGTCGGTGTCCAACGCGGTCAAGCGATTCCAGGGCGCGCAGGACGTGGCGTTGTCGCCGCTTGGCATGCGCCAGGCGGAGGCGCTGGGCCTCGCGGTGGCCCGGCGGCCGATCGCCCACGTCTACGTGAGCCCGCTCGAGCGCGCCCGCCATACCGCGCGGATCGCGCTGGCCGGGCTCGACCTCCCGCTGACGGTGGTGGACGACCTGCGCGAGCTGTCGCTGGGCGACTGGGAGGGCTGCACGGTCGAGGAGATCCAGACCCGGCCCGGCGACCCCTATGCCCGATGGGTGCGCGATCCGGTGCAGTGCCTGCCGCCGGGCGGCGAGCCCCTCGCGGAGGTGCAGGCGCGCGTGGTCCGGGTCGTCGAGGACATCGCGGCCGCGCATCCGAACGGCGACGACGTGCTGATCGTGTCGCACGGCGGGGTGATCAGCGCGCTGCTCGCCCACTGGCTCGGCCTGCCGCTGTCCTCGATCTGGCGGATCGCGGTCAACAACTGCTCGCTCTCCGAGATCGCCCCGCCGCGGGTGGTCTCGGTGAACGAGACCGGCCACCTGCGCCTCATCGACGCCACGGCCACCGCCGCGTTCCATCCCTGACATGACGCTGCTGGCCCTCTTCGGCGGCCTCGCCCTGCTGCTCTACGGCATGCAGCTGATCGGGGAAGGCCTGCAGCGCGCGGCGGGCGGCCACCTGCGCCACCTGCTCACCAGCATGACCCGCACCCGGCTGGCCGCGGTGGCCTCGGGCGCGCTCGTCACCTCGATCATCCAGTCCTCCTCCGCCACCACCCTGATGCTGATCGGGTTCGTCTCGGCGGGGCTCGTCACGTTCCCCCAGTCGCTCGGGGTGATCCTCGGCGCCGACATCGGCACCACCGTCACCGTGCAGCTCCTCGCCTTCAAGGTCCAGGAGCTGTCGCTGCTCCTGGTCGGCGTCGGCTTCGCGATGACTTTCTTCGCGCGCCGGGGCCTGGTGAAGAGCCTGGGGCAGGTGATCCTGGGCTTCGGCTTCATCTTCCTCGGCATGAAGGTGATGAACGACGGGCTCGCCCCGCTCACCGAGAACGAGCTCACGCGGCAGGTGCTGGTGGCCCTGGCCGACAACCAGTTCCTCGCCCTCCTGGTCGGGGCGGTGCTGAGCGCGAGCATGGCCTCCTCCGCGGCGACCATCGGCCTGACCCTCTCGCTCGGGCAGCAGGGGCTGCTGCCGCTCGGTGCCGCGATCCCGGTGGTGCTGGGCGCCAACATCGGCACCTGCGCCACCGCGCTGGCCGCGAGCCTGCGCTCGTCCTCGGACGCGCGGCGGGTCGCGGCGGCCCACATCGCGTTCAAGGTCCTGGGGGTCGCGCTCGTCTTCCCGTTCATCTCGCCGCTGACCGCGGTGATCGCCCAGACCGCCGGGGACGTGGCCCGCCAGATCGCCAACGCCCACACCTTCTTCAACGTGGCGATCAGCGCGCTCTTCCTGCCGTTCGCGCCGTGGGCGGCGCGAGTGATCACCGCGCTGGTGCCGGAGGAGGAGCGGGGCGACAATCCCTACCGCACCCGCTACCTCGACGACCGCTTCCTGGACCAGCCCGCGCTCGCCATCGGGCAGGCGATGCGGGAGGCCCTCCGCATGGGCGACGTCGCCCAGAACATGCTGCGCGACGCGATGGTGGTGCTCCGCACCGACAACCAGGAGCTGCTGGAGGACGTGGAGCGGCGGGACGACCAGCTCGATTACCTGGAGCGGGAGATCAAGCTGTTCATCGCGCGGCTCGGGCGGGAGACCATGAGCCCGGACATGGCCCAGAAGGAGATCGCGCTCATCTCCTTCATCGGCAACCTCGAGAACATCGGCGACATCATCGACAAGAACCTGATGGAGCTCGCGCGCAAGAAGCTCTACCAGGGCCGCCGCTTCTCGGAGGCGGGCGAGGCCGAGCTGATCGAGTTCCACTCGCTGGTCTCGAAGAACCTCGAGCGGGCGATCGCGGGCTTCGCGGCCAACGACCGGAGCCTCGCCCAGGAGGTGCTGGACATGCGGCCGCTGGTGCGGCAGCGGGAGCGCGAGCTGCGCGACTCGCACCTGTCCCGGCTGCGGCGCGGGCTGGCCGAATCGCTCGAGACCTCCGAGATCCACCTCGACGTGCTGACCAATCTCAAGCGCATCTCGTCCCACATCACCGCGCTGGTGTACCCGATCCTGGAAGAGGAGCCCTAGGTGGCCGCCCGGCTTCGCATCCTGCTCGTGGCCTCCGAGGTCGCGCCCTTCGCCAAGACCGGCGGGCTCGCCGACGTGGCGGGCGCCCTGCCGCGCGCCCTCGCCGCGCTCGGCCACGACGTGCGCGTCCTGCTGCCCAAGTACCGCGGCGCGGAGGTCCACGCGGGCGAGACCCGCCTCGTGGTGCCGAACATCCGGGTCCCGCTGGGCGATCGGGAGGCCGAGGGCGCGCTGCTCGAGGGGCACGCGCCGTCCGGCGTGCCGGTGTACCTCCTCGAGCACGAGCACTACTACAACCGCGACAGCCTCTACGGCACCAGCGACGGCGACTACTGGGACAACTGCGAGCGCTTCGTCTTCTTCTGCCGGGGCGCGCTCGAGGGCATGGCGCGGCTCGACGCGGCGAAGCCGGGCGCCCGCTGGCAGCCGCAGATCATCCACGCCAACGACTGGCAGGCCGGGCTGCTGCCCGTCTACCTGCGCACGCTCTACCGGGATCACCCGCTGCTGGGCGGCCTCGCGAGCGTGTTCACCATCCACAATCTGGCCTACCAGGGCGTGTTCTGGCACTACGACATGCCGATGACCGGGCTCGGGTGGGATCTCTTCACGCCGGCCGGGATCGAGTTCTACGGCAAGCTCAACTTCATGAAGGGCGGGCTGGTCTTCTCCGACCTCCTGACTACCGTGAGCCGGACCTACGCGCGCGAGATCCGCACCGCCGCCTTCGGCGCCGGGCTCGAGGGCGTGCTGGAGGATCGCAGCCAGGACCTCCACGGGGTGGTCAACGGCATCGATTACGAGCTGTGGAATCCCCAGAAGGATCCAGCCATCGCCCATCCCTACTCCGCGGAGGACCCCGAGCCGAAGGCGGTGTGCCGCGAGACGCTGCGGCGCGAGCTCGGGCTCGGGGACGGGGAGGGGCCGCTCATCGGGATCATCGCCCGGCTCGCCGAGCAGAAGGGCATGGACCTGGTGCTCGAGGCGCTGCCCGGCATCCTGGAGGAGCGCGGCCAGCTCGTGGTGCTGGGCTCGGGCGACGCGCGGCTCGAGGAAGCCTTCCGCGCCGCCGCGGCCGCGCACCCCGGGCGGGTCGCGGTGCGCATCGGCTACGACGACGAGCTCTCCCGCCGCATCTACGCGGGCAGCGACGCCTTCCTCATGCCCTCGCGCTACGAGCCCTGCGGCCTCGGCCAGCTCATCGCGCTCCGCTACGGCGGCGCGCCCATCGTGCGGCGCACCGGCGGGCTCGCCGACACCGTCACCGAGTTCGACCCGGCCCGGCGGAGCGGCACCGGCTTCGTGTTCGACGCGTTCACACCCGACGCCCTGCTCGGCGCGGTGGGCCGCGCCGCCGCCACATTCCGCCAGCCTCCTCTGTGGAAAGCGCTGGTCCGCAACGCGATGGCCGAGGACTTCTCGTGGGACGCCTCGGCGCGGGAATACGTTACTCTCTACCGCAAAGCCCTGCGGGCGCGCAGCGTCCGCTAGCCACGGAGGCCCGGCATGAAGAAGATCGAGGCGGTGATCAAGCCGTTCAAGCTCGACGACGTGAAGGAGGCGCTCAACGAGCTGGGCGTCGTCGGCATGACCGTCACCGAGGTCCGCGGCTTCGGGCGCCAGAAGGGGCACACCGAGCTCTACCGCGGCTCGGAGTACACGATCGACTTCCTGCCCAAGGTGAAGGTCGAGGTCGTGGTGCCCGACAGCCTGGTGGACAAGGTGGTGTCGGTCATCTGCCAGTCCGCCAAGACCGGCTCGATCGGCGACGGCAAGGTCTTCGTCCTCTCGATGGGCGAAGCGATCCGCATCCGCACCGGCGAGAGAGGCGAAGACGCGATCTGACCT
>DATFGS010000652.1:0-6085 GCA_035249225.1 Candidatus Methylomirabilota bacterium
TCGATCACCCTCGACCTGCGACGGAACGAGGCGATCGAGATCGTCCGGCGCCTGGTGGTCGGCGCGGACGTGGTCTGGGAGAACTTCCGCGGCGGCGTCATGGACCGGCTCGGCCTGGGCTACGAGGCGCTCTCGGCCATCAACCCGCGGCTCATCTACTGCGGCGTCTCCGGCTTCGGCCGCACCGGACCCGAGAAGACGACCGCGGCCTTCGACGGCAAGCTCCAGGCGATGTCCGGCATCATGTCCATCACCGGCGAGCCGGCCTCGGGGCCCACGCGCGCCGGCTTCGCGCTCTGCGACACCATCGGCGGCATCACCGCCGCGCTCGCGGTGGCGAGCGCGCTCTACCAGCGCACCCACACCGGGCGCGGCCAGCTCGTGGACGTGGCGATGCTGGACGCGGCGCTCGCCTTCATCGCGGGGCCGGTGTCGGAGTACACGGTGGCGGGCGTCCCACAGAAGCAGATCGGCAACGGGTCGGTCAGCCGGAAGCCGACCGCGAGTCGGTTCCGCTGCGGCGGTGGGTACATCGTGCTGGCCGTCCTCACCGAGAAGCAGTTCCAGAGCTTGATGAAGGCGCTGGGCCGCCCCGACGCCCTCGCCGATCCGCGCTTCAAGGACTGGCCGGCCCGCACCGCCAACGAGCCCGCCCTGCGCGAGATCATCGAGGGCGCGCTCGCCTCCGACGATCCGCGTGCCTGGGAAGCGCGGCTCACCGCGGCCGACGTGCCGTGCGGCTCGATCTGGAAGGTGGAGGAGATCGTGGGCCACCCGCAGCTCGAGCACCGCGACGTGCTACAGACGATCGATTCGCGCTACGGCCCCATGCGCCTCGTGGGCGCGGGCTTCCGCCTCGAGCACGGTAGCCCGGGCATCGACCGCGAGCCGCCGACCCTCGGCGAGCACACCGACGAGATCCTCGCCGAGGCCGGCTACTCGGCGGAGGAGATCGAGCGGCTCCGCCGCGACGCGGTGGTGTGACGGAGCGAGGCGCGTGAGGGTTCCGGTGACGGATGGCGTGGTGAAGACCGAGCGGCACACCACGTTCTACCTGGACGCCGGTGCCGCCGACGCCCCCCTGATCGTGTTCGTCCACGGCTGGCCGGAGCTGTCGCTCTCCTGGCGGCACCAGCTCCCGTGCTTCGCCGACCTCGGGTTCCGCGCGATCGCGCCGGACATGCGCGGCTACGGCCGCTCGGGCGTGTACCGGCGCCACGAGGACTACGCGCTCGAGCATGCGGTGCGCGACATGATCGAGCTGCTCGACGGGCTCGGCCGCGAGAAGGCGGTCTGGGTCGGCCACGACTGGGGCAGCCCGGTGGTCTGGAGCCTGGCGAGCCACCACCCGGAGCGATGCTGGGGCGTGGCCAACCTCTGCGTGCCGTACCTCAAGGCCGGCTTCGCCCCGAAGAACCTGATCCCGCTGGTGGACCGCGCGGTCTACCCGGAGGCGCAGTACCCGGCCGGCCAGTGGGACTACATGCTCTTCTACGAGGAGAGCTTCGAAAAGGCGTGCGCGGCCTTCGACGCCGACCCGCGCAACATGGTCAAGGCGCTGTTCCGCAAGGGGGGCGCGGGCGGCAAGGGCAAGCCGTCGCGCACCGCCCAGACCCGCAAGGAGGGCGGCTGGTTCGGCGGCGCGGGCCGGGCGCCGGACGTGCCGATGGACGCCGACGTGGTGACCGCGGAGGAGCTCGACACCTACGCGGCCGGCCTCGCCCGCAACGGCTTCTTCGGCCCCGACTCCTGGTACATGAACGCGCAGCGGAATCTCGAGTACGCGACCCGGGCCCGGAACGGCGGGACGCTCGATCTGCCCGTTCTGTTCCTGCACGGGGAGTACGACTACACGTGCGAGACGGTCAGCTCCCGGCTGGCCGAGCCCATGCGGCGCGACTGCCGCAATCTCACCGAAGTGGTCGTGCCCTCGGGGCACTGGATGGCGCAGGAGAAGCCGCGGATCGTGAACGCGGCCCTGGCGAAGTGGCTGGCAACCCGACTTCCGGAGATCTGGTGAGCTGACCATGCTGAGGACACGCATCTGCGAGCTGCTGGGCATCGAGCACCCGATCGTCCTGGGTGGGATGGGCAGTGCCACTTCGCCCGAGCTGGTCGCCGCGGTCTGCGAGGCCGGCGGCTTCGGGGTGCTGGGGGCCACGCGGCAAAGCCCCGAGGAGCTGGCGAGGGACGCCGCGGCCATACGCGCCGCGACCGGCAAGGGCTTCGGGCTCAACCTGCTCCTGTTCCTGGAGCGGCCCGGCCAGTACGACGGCCTCCTGGCCGCGCGGCCGCGCGTCGTCTCCACCGCGTGGCCGACCCGGCAGCAGGATCTCGGCGGCTACGTGACCCGGGCCCACGCGATCGGCGCCCTGGCTATGCACATGGTCTCGACGGTGGCCGACGCGAAGGCCGCCGCCCGCGCGGGCGTGGACGTGATCGTGGCCCAGGGGACCGAGGGTGGAGGCCATGTCGGGGTGATGGGCACGATGCCGCTGGTGCCCATGGTGGTGAGCGCGGTGGCCCCGATCCCGGTTCTGGCGGCGGGCGGCGTCGCGGACGGCCGGGGCCTGGCCGCGGCGCTGGCCCTGGGCGCCGACGGCGTGCTGCTGGGCACCCGCTTCCTCGCCAGCGACGAGGCGCCGATCGCCAAGGGCTTCAAGCAGGCGATCGTGGAGAGCGACGGGCACGACACGCTGGTGACCGAGATCCCGGACGTAGCCAACGGCCAGGTCTGGCCCGGGGCCTACGTGCGGGTCCGGCGCAACCGGTTCATCGAGGAGTGGATCGGGCGGGAGAACGAGCTGCGCCTGCGGCGGGCGGAGGTGAGCGCGCAGCTCCGGGAGGCCGCGAAGGCGGGCGACCCGGATCGGGGCGCGATCATGATCGGCCAGACCGCGGGGCTCATCGACCGCGTCGAGCCGGCCGCCGACCTGGTACGGCAGATCAGTCGCGATGCCGAGGCCATCCTGCGCGAGCGCCTGCCGCGCCTCCTCGGGGGCGGGCGCGCATGACCGAGAAGCGACCGGCCACCGCGTCACGCGGCATGGTGGTCACGAATCACCCGCTGGGCTCCGCGGCGGGCGCCGAGATGCTGGCGGCGGGCGGCAACGCGGTGGACGCGGCCATCGGCGCGCTCTTCGCGCTGACCGTGGTCGAGCCGATGATGGTGGGCATCTTCGGCGCGGGCATGACCCATCTGCGGCTCGGCGACGGGCGACACCTCGTCATCGACAACTACACCACCGCGCCGGCGGCCTCGCGGCCCGACATGTTCATCCCCGTCTCCGACACGTGGCCCGACTACCTGCGCGCGGAGGGCGACGTCAACCTCGTCGGCGTGCTCTCGGCGGGCGTGCCGGGCACGCTCAAGGCCTGGGCGGAGGCGGTGGCGCGGTTCGGGTGTCTCGACCTCGAGACCGTGATGCAGCCCGCGATCCGCCACGCCGAGCGCGGCTTCCGCGCGACGCCCTACCTGGTGGATGCGGTCAAGGAGACCGCGCCGAATCTCGCGCGCTTCCCGGACACCGCGCGCACCTTCCTGCCCGGTGGCGCGCCCATCAAGCCCGGAGACCTGGTCACGATGCCGGACTACGCGGCGACCCTGCGCCACATCGCGGCCAAGGGGCCGGACGTCCTCTACGGCGGCGACCTGGGCGCGACGGTGGCCGAGTACATGCGCCGGGCGGGCGGCATCATCACTCTGGAAGATCTGGCCGGCTACCGGACCATCGAGCGGCAGCCCATCCGTGGCCGCTACCGCGGCTTCGAGATCACGGGCCCCCCGCCGCCGACCGCGGGCGGACTCCACCTGGTCGAGATGCTGAACATCCTGGAAGGCTTCGATCCGTGCGCGCTGGGCTTCGGCACCGCGGACTACTTCCACCTCATCGCCGAGGTGCTCAAGATCGGTTTCGCGGACCGCAACGCGTGCACCGGCGATCCCGCCTTCGTGGACATCCCGGTCGAGCGCCTGCTCTCGAAGGAGCACGCGGCCTCGCGGCGCGCGCAGATCCGCGCGGATCGGGCGGGAGACTACGGCGCGATCGTTGGGATGGCCGGGGGCGTCGCCGCCGGCTCCGCCCACACCACGCACGTCACGACCGCGGACGCGGACGGCAACGTGGTCGCGATGACCCAGACCATAAACAACCTGTTCGGGTCGAAGGCGACCGTGCCCGGCACCGGCATGCTGCTCAACAATACGATGGGGCTCTTCGACCCGCACCCGGGCACCCCCGCCTCCATCGCGCCCGGCAAGCGGGTGACCAGCAGCATGGCGCCCACGATCATCCTGCGCGACGGCAAGCCCGCCTGGGCCCTCGGCCTGCCCGGCGGCGTGCGCATCTTCACCTCCGTGTTCCAGGCGGTGGTCAACCTGATCGACCACCGCATGAGCCTTCAAGAAGCGGTGGAGGCGCCGCGGATCTGGAGCCAGGGCCAGGAGCTCGAGATGGAGCAGGACATTCCGGCGGCGGTGCGCGACGCGGTCGCCGCGCGCGGGCATCGCGTGGTGGCGTTCCCCGCGGTGGCGGGCGGGATGAACGCGGTGGCCGTCGCGGCGGACGGGACCCTGGAGGGTGCGGCCTGCTGGCGCGCCGACGGCACCCCGATCGGGGTGAGCGGGGGGCTCGCCCGACCGGGCGCGCGGTTCCGGCCCGAAGTCGGTCCGCGGGGCTAGCCCTTCGCCCCCTTCGCGGCGCGGTCCATCAGGTCCTTCGCGCCGGCCTGGAGCCACGGGAAGAAGCTGGTCATGATGCAGCGCACGCCCTTGCGCGTGTAGTCCTCCACGTTCGCCGAGCTGACCAGGGTGCCGGCGGTGCGCTTCGCCTTCACGATCCTCGCGATCGCCCCGTCGACCGTCTTCTGCACCTCCGGGTGCGTCATGTTGCCGATGTGGCCCATGGAGGTGGCCAGGTCGTTGGGGGCCACGAAGAAGACGTCGATGTGGTCCACCGTGAGGATCGCGTCGAGGTTGTTCACCGCCACGATGTCCTCGATCAGGACGATGAGCAGGCTCTGGTCGTTGGCGGTCTTGAGGTAGTCGCCGACCCCGAAGCCCTGGCGGCTCGTGAACATGCCGCGCTTGCCGAGCGGGGCGAACTTGGCGCCCTCGACCACCGCCTGGGCTTCCGCGCGGGTGTTGACGTGCGGCACGACGATTCCTTGCGCTCCGCGGTCGAGCGTCCGGTAGATGGTGGCGTAGTCGTTATCCATCACGCGCACCACGCTGGTCACGGCCCAGAGGTCGCAGGCGCGGGTGAGGTTGCCCAGGTCGGCGTAGTCCACGCCGCCGTGCTCGCCCTCCAGCCAGATGCCGTCGGCGCCCAGCGGGCCCAGCTGATCGATCAGATCGGGATCGTTGGTGCCCGACAGGATCGTGGCCACCTGGCCCGCCGCGAGCCGCTGCTTCACCTTGTTGGGTCGGATGTTCATGGTCGTCCTCTCGTCTCGGGTCAGGGGTTGGGCAGCGCGTCGCCGAGCATGCGGCCGAAAACGACCATCTCGGGGCTGGTCTTGCGATACGTGTCGAGCGCGGCCAGTACCGGCGCGAACTCCGCGGCGGCCGGCATCGCGGGGCGCGCGGGCAGGGGCGGCAGGGCGGCGAAGACGCGCGGGATCTCGGCGTCCACCGCGGCCAGGAGCCGCTGGCCGGCCGCGCGGGTGGCCGCGTCGTCGAGATGCGGCCGCAGCACCGTCGCCACGTGGGCCAGGAAAGCGGGCCACCCGGCCAGCATCCGGTAGAGCCCCGGGACGAAGATCTGCCCGGCCACCGTGGTGCCGAGCGTGGCCAGCACCGCGCGCTGGGCGGGCGGCAGCGCCGCCGGATCGGCGAGCGCGGGCAGCGGGCCCAGCGGTGCCGGCGGCGTCCAGGTGGGCGCGCCTCCGTTGGCGCCCGGAGGGCGCTCGCCCGTGAGCAGGCGGCGGAGCAGGCCCGACAGCACGAGGTTGACCGGGCTCACGCGGACGAAGCTCGCGCAGGTCGCGCGGATCGACGCCTCGCCGGCCGTGTCGACACCCCACACGCGCAGCGCGTCCCGCGAGAGCGGCGCGAGCCGCGGCACCGCGAGGCCGTCGGCGGCCC
>DATFGS010000653.1:0-1929 GCA_035249225.1 Candidatus Methylomirabilota bacterium
GGGATCGCCTGAGCCCCCCGCTCAGCGGCGCGCCGCGGGGTGCGTGGGGCGCCGCGGGCTCATCGTCTCGATGCGCCAGATGGGACCGCCGGTGTAGAGCGGCCCGTCGATCGCCACGAAGGCGGGGAGCTCGGCGGTCGCGATCCAGCAGTGATAGTCGGGCGGGGTCTTGCCGAAGAGCGCGGCCGCCGCGCCGCGGAGCAGGCCGAGCTTGGGCTTGAGGACGAAGTGTGTGACGGGCACCCGGCGCTCGCCCGTCGCCACCGTGTCGGCCCCCGGCGTCAGCGCGACCTGGATGAGCATCGGCTTCGGCATGAACGCGAGCACGTGCACCGTCTCCGCCGTGCCCTTCGGCAGGTTCTTCAGCAGGGTGATGAACATGCCGTTGTAGACGTCGGGCGGCAGCTCCATCTCGCCGGTCGCGGTATCCGCCTCGCCTCCCGCGCGCCGCGACTTGGCCTTGTAGCGGCCCCGCTCGCGATCGCGGTCCACCGCGATCTCCATCTCCTCGGGAAAGGTCGGCCCCCGCTGCACCAGGCGATAGCTCAGCAGGGTGAAGACCTTGCTCTGCCCGAACACGACCGTCTCGTCGTGGAGCGAGCCGTCCTTGAAGCGGAACACGAGACGCGAGTCCACGCCTTCGGGGCGGACGACCTGGAGCAGGTCGCCCTCGGCCAGGAGATCGCCGGCGGGCGAGCGGAGGGTCAGGAACCCGTGGGTCACGCCCTCCGTGTAGCGCACCGCCACCGGGCCGGCCAGGGCCTCGGGCGAGGCGGAGGCGACGGAGAGGACGACGGCGAGCACGAGCGACCCGAGGCAGACGCGTCCGCTTCGCATGCCGTTCCGGGGTGCAAGCGCGCTGCCAGGTGGCGCGGCGTCGATCCGGCCTGGCATCGCGATTGCTGCAACGACGGCCATGAACGCGTGGGCGTTCCTCACGCTGGTGCGCGCGGCGGTCGCGATCGGAGCGCCGTTCGCTCACGTGCTCGAGATGCCGGTCCGGCGCGGCTATGAACCCGCGCTCTACGTCACGGTGACGCACACCCTGTATCGCTACTTCGGCAGCGTGGGCGCGGTGATCGAGGTGGGCGCGGTGCTGGCCGCGGTGTTCTGGGCCGCCGGGCTCGGAAGGTCGCGCGCATCGGCCGGATCGGTGCGCGGCTGGGCGATCGTGGGGGCCGCGTGCCTGGTGCTCGCGCACGGCCTGTTCTGGCTCCTCGTCAACCCGGTGAATCGGCAGTTCGCGACCTGGACGCTGGTCTCGGTGCCGCCCGACTGGTCCCGGCTCCGCGACCAGTGGGAGTTCACGCATGCCGTCCGGGCCGGGTTGTTCCTGCTCGGCTTCTGCGCGCTCCTGGCCTCGGCGCTCGCGGCCCGCGGTCGGGTCGCGCCGGACGCGGACGGAGGCCGCCGGGGCGGAACTACCGGGTAAGAGATTCCGACCCGGGCGTGCGCGCGCGCCCGGGTCGTGGGTTTCCCGGTCTTTCGCGGCCGGCGGGGCGGGCATGTGGGTTGCAGCCCTCCCCCCTTCATGGCCACTTCGATCCGCGTGGCGGCCGTCGGCGATCTGCACTGCACCAGGACCTCCGAGGGCGTCTTCCAGCCGCTCTTCGCCAAGATCGGGGAGAGCGCGGACGTGCTCGTCCTCTGCGGGGACCTCACCGACTACGGCACGCCGGAGGAGGCGCGCGTCCTCGCCAAGGAGCTCGGCGCGACGAAGCTGCCGAAGCTCGCGGTGCTCGGCAACCACGACTTCGAGTCGGCGGCTGCCGACGAGGTGTCGCGGATCCTCGCGGACGCGGCCGGCGTGTCGGTGCTGGACGGGACCGCGATGGAGGTGCACGGCGTCGGGTTCGCGGGCGCCAAGGGCTTCGCGGGCGGCTTCGGGGCGCGCGCGCTGCAGTCGTGGGGCGAGGGCCCGGTGAAGGC
>DATFGS010000654.1:0-5072 GCA_035249225.1 Candidatus Methylomirabilota bacterium
CGCCTGGCCACCCAGGCTCATCGCGTGAGCGCCGGTGAGTTCGCCGGTCTCATGTGGAACCACGGCGCGAGGATGTGGACCGCCATGCGACAGCGGGGCCTCACCGTGCCTCTGCTCACGGGTCAGGAGATGGCCGACATCACCGCCTACCTCTACAGCGCGTACTACTTCGAGTCCGCCGCCGGCCGGTCAGCACGCGGTCGAGAGCTCATCCGGCAGAAGGGCTGCCTCCGCTGCCACACGATCTACCGGGAGGGGGGCAATGGCGCAAGTGACCTGGCGATCGACAACGTCGTCAGCACGCCCGCCGGCCAGGTCGCGGCGATCTGGAACCACGCCCGCTACATGGAGACCGCGGCGCGACGTCAGGCGACGCCGTTACCGTCGCTGACGGGCCAGGAGCTCGCGGACATCTCCGCCTATCTGGCGGGACTCGGCAGCGGCGCCCCGAAGTCGAAGTGACCCTCGCCGCGTGGCGAGCCGGCCTCTCCTGGGGCGTGCGCGCCCCGGCGCGGAACCGACGTTTCTCCGAAACAGCGTTGCGAGACTCGCCAGTAGCCGCACAATACGGGCATGGTTACCCGACCCAGCGTCGCGATCGTCGGCGGCGGCATCGGCGGCCTGTTCGCGGCCAACGCGCTGCTCGCGCGCGGGCTGCCCGTTGCCGTCTACGAGCAGGCCACGGCCATCGGCGAGATCGGCGCCGGTGTCTACGTCACGCCGAACGCGGTACGACACCTCGAGAGCATCGGGCTCGGCGGTGCGGTCCAGCGCTGGGGCGCCCGTGTCGGCCCCGGATCCGCGTATTTCCGCCATGACGGCGCTCCGATCGCGCCAGTTCAGGTGACCGACGCCGCGGGGTGGAATGCCTGTTTTGGCGTGCACCGCGCCGACTACATCGAGTTTCTCGCTGCGCATCTGCCCGCCGGCATCATCCGCACCGGTCACCGCGCGGTCGGCTTCGAGCAGACCGCGGAGGTCGGCCGCGTGAAGTTCGCCAACGGCGCCGTCGCCGAGGCCGACGTGGTGATCGGCGCCGACGGCATCCACTCCGAGCTGCGGCCCCACGTCTTCCCGCCCTCGAAGCCGCTCTTCCACGGCACGATCTCGTACCGTGGCCTGGTGCCGCGCGAGCGCCTGCCGGCCTGGCCGATGGATCGCTGGCAGATGTGGGCGGGGCCCTCGAAGCACTTCCTCGTCTTCCCCGTGCGCCACGGCGAGATGGTCAACTACGTCGGGTTCGTGCCGACCGACGAGCAGATGAAGGAGTCGTGGTCGGCACCAGGCGACCCGGAGGTGCTGCGCCGTGAGTTTTACGGGTGGGATCCGCGCATCGGGCAGGTGCTGAAGCAGGTCGACCGGACGTTCCGCTGGGCGCTCTACGACCGCGAGCCGCTGCCGACCTGGACCAGGGGCCGTCTCACCCTGCTCGGGGACGCGGCGCATCCGATGCTGCCGCACCTCGGCCAGGGCGCCAACCAGGCGATCGAGGACGGCATCGCGCTCGCCACCATCCTCACCCGTGCCGACACGGCCAGCGCGCCCGCCGGCCTGCTCGCCTACGAGCGGCTGCGCCGCGAGCGCGTCGCCGAGGTCCAGCTCGGCGCCCGCAGGCATGGGCTGCGCGTCGATTCGATGGTCGACGACCTGCGCAAGCGCGACGCCGATCTTCTCGCGCATGCCGAATTCCGCAAGCGGCTCTACTCGTACGACGTCGTGCCGCACGCCGAGGCTGCCGCGAAGGCAGCGGGACTTACTTCGTCAGGCCCGCCTTCTTCACCATCTCGGTGACGCGCCGGAATTCCTCGCGAATCTCGGCCGCCTGCCGCTACCCGAGCTCGGTCCGACCGTAGCCGCAGCCAAGGCCATGCACCTGCCGACCATCATCTGCTCCGCTCATCCCGTCGCGAGCGCCGCGATCGCGTCGGCCAGGGTCAACACGCGGCGGGCGTCGTCGACGTGCAGGTTCTCGATCAGGCGGCCGTCGAGCACGACGACCGCCTGGCCCCGAGCGGTCGCGTCGGCGTGGGCCGCGATCACCCGGCGCGCCCAGTCCACGTCGCCCGCGGTCGGAGCAAAGACCTCGTTGGCGACCGCGACCTGCCTGGGATGGATGAGCGTCTTGCCGTCGAAACCGAAGTCGGCGGCCTGCCGGCAGGCCGCCGCAAAGCCGGCGTCGTCGTCGAGGTCCAGGTGGACGCCGTCGAGCGCGGTGATCCCGGCGGCGCGCGCCGCGAGCACGCACAGCTGGAGGCTGGTCAGGAGCGGGACGCGCTCGGGCGTGGCGCGCGCGTGGAGATCTTTCGTCAGGTCCGAGGTCCCCATGACCAGCGCGGCGACGCGCGGGCTCGCGGCGGCGATCGAGGGCGCGTTCAGGATTCCACGGGGCGTCTCCAGCATGCACCACACCGCCTGGGTCGGGCCCAGGGCGGCCATCGCCGCGGTCACGGTCTCCGCGGACTCGACCTTGGGCAGGAGCACCGCGGCGACGCCGGGGTCGGCCACCGCGGCCAGGTCGTCGAGCGCCCAGGGCGTGCCGGGGGCGTTGACCCGGATGACGAGCTCACGGCGGCCGTAGCCGCCGGCTCGCACCGCGGCCAGGACCTGGGTCCGAGCCGATCCCTTCATCTCCGGCGCGACGGCGTCTTCCAGGTCCAGGATGAGCACGTCGGCGGGGAGCGTGCGCGCCTTGTCGAGAGCCCGCGCGTTGGAGCCGGGCATGAACAACACGCTGCGCCGTGGCGTCATGGCCAGCGACGGCCGCGCGCGCTCACTCCTCGCGCGACTCGCGGATGCGGCGGGTGCCCCGCACCACCGGGACCTCGACGTCCATCACGAAGCGGATGCGCGGCAGGTCGGTGTCGCTCGAGGTCACCGTCGCGGCGATCGGGTTGAGCGGCCGCACCGGCCCGGCGTTCCATGCGGACGGGACCAGCACGCCGACATGGGGGCGACCGCGCTCCGCCTTCTTGATCGTGTAGCGCGGGTCGACCTGGATCAGCCGGGGATCGGTCTTCCCGTCGAGCGGGGCGTGGGCGAGCGTGACCGAATGGATGTACTGCACGTCGCCGCCGGAGATCGGCTCGGGATCGATCAGCCCGCAGTCGAGCACCGTCACGCCGTCGCGCATCACGGTCGCGGTGATGCGGTCGTGCCGGCGCCGGAAGGCGACCTGCCCCGGCACCACCGGCAGGCCCCACCGTTCTCGCAGGGCGGTCGCGGCTCCGTCGGTGCTCGCGACCGCACCCAGCACGAAGCCCCGGGGATGCGCCCCCGCCCGTCCCATGAGCCGGAGCTGCGCGAGAGTGAACGGGCCGACCGGACTCTCGGCGTAGCGGGTCACCCAGATCGTCGCGTACGGCGGAATCGCCGGGTGCATCGCCCGCGGGAGCAGCGACTCGGTGGCGCGCGGGACCTCGAACGCGAGCTGGAGGATCTCCGCGCCGGGCAGCGGCCACGCCTCGGTATCGAGATCGCGCATCGTCGGGAGGCGCTCGACGACGCGGGTCAACTCCAGCGTGCCGAAGGTGGGCATCAGGCGCTCACGGCCGGCGCACCGGTGGCCGGCTTGTCGTCCGCGAACGCGGGCATGACCTCCTTGGCGAAGAGCCGCAGGCTGGCGAGCACGTCCGCCTGCGGGATGACCTCCATGGCGTTCATCAGGAAGTTGACCCGGTCGACGCCGACCGCTTCCCAGCGCTTGAGCGCGTGGACCACGCGCTGGGGCCCGCCGAACGCGAGCCCTTCGCCCGCCTGCTCGGTGGCGTCGGGCCCGGTCGCCTGGCGCCTCAGCTGGGGCAGGAGCCCGAGCGACTGATACGAGCGGCTGGGGAACGCCTCTCGCGCCGAGATCAGCTGCGCGGCGAGGTAGTTGAAGGTGTCCGCCATGCGGCGCCCGGTGGCGCGTCCCGTCGCGTCGTCCTCGTGACAGTACAGGAAGTTCACGGTGCTGACCTGATCGTTGACGAACGCGCCGACCGGCTCGCAGGAGCGGATCCGCCGACGGTACTCGGCGATGCGCTTCTCCTGCTCCGCGAACTGCCCGAACGTGAGCCCGAGGCTGCCGAGGCCGCGGTCGGCGGCATCGAGCTCGGTGCCGGGCGAGGTCACCGCCACCCAGAGCGGCGGGTGCGGCCGCTGGTACACCCTGGGCACGATCGTCCGCTCCGGCATGGACCAGAACTCGCCGTCGTAGCTGAACGTCTCCTGCGTCCACATCTTCGGCAGGCACCGCACGAACTCGTCCCATGACTTCTTCGTCGTGTCCGGATTGGCGCGGAAACCGCCGAGCTCGGTCCAGGTGGCGGATCGGCCGGTGCCGACCTCGAGGCGGCCGCCGGAGAGGATGTCGAGCACCGCGGTGCGCTCCGCGATCTTGATCGGATGATTGAACTCCGGGACGCAGATGACGATGCCGTGGCCGACGCGAATCTTCTTCGTGATCATCGCGCAGGCGGTCAGGAACAGCTCGGGGGCCGGGCAGTGCGAGTACTCCTCGAGGAAATGGTGCTCGACCGCCCACACCTGATCGAAGCCGAGCTCGTCGGCGAGCCGCACCTGCTCGAGCGCGTTCTGGTAGACCGTCCGCTCCGACTCGCGCGTCCATGGCCGCGGCACCGAGAGCTCGTAGAACAGGCCGAATTTCATGGGCTCCTCCTTGGCCGCGTCCCGAGGCTCGCGGCAGGCCATGATTGTGCCAGGGCCCGGGCGGCTTTCATAGCCGCGGAGGGGAGCGAGTCGAGAGGGGGGTTACGGTTCCCGCTCCCCGCCTTTCTCGTCGATCAGCTCGGCGATGGCCGCGACCACGTCCGGGTCGAAGCGCCGGCCGGACTCGCGGGTCAGCTCGGCGATTGCCTCGCGACTGCGCAGCGCTCCGCGATGCGGGCCGCGATCGGTGGTCAGCTGGAGGTTGTCCGGGCAGATCTCGGGAGGACAGGGTCCAGATAGGCTAATCGGCTACCCAGCCGACCGAGCGAGATCCGGTCCGCGGCTAGCGAGGCAGCGGGAGGTCGCCGATGGCCGCGCGGACGGCGGCCTCGGCCAGGAGCGCGGCCGGGCTGAGAAGATCCTTG
>DATFGS010000655.1:0-3059 GCA_035249225.1 Candidatus Methylomirabilota bacterium
ATCCTGCTCTTCGTGGTGGTGGCGGCATCCATCAGCGCGCTCGCGGCGGGCCGCCGCCGCGCCGAGGACCGCGCGCACGCGCAGCGCGAGGAGATGGCGGTCACCCTCGCGAGCATCGGGGACGCGGTCATCGTCACGGACCGCGCGGGGTGCGTGACGTTCATGAACGGAGCGGCCGAGCACCTCACCGGGTGGCGCGCGGACGAGGCGAGCGGGGGCGAGCTCTCCGCGATCTTCCGCATCGTGAGCGAGGACACGCGCGCGCCGGTCGAGAGCCCGGCCGCGCGCGTGCTCCGCGAGAACCGGGCCGCCGCGCTTCCCGCGCGCGCCGTGCTGGCGCGGCGCGATGGGGACCAGCGCAGCATCGCGGGGGGCGCCGATCCCATCCGCGATCGCGCCGGCCACCCGGTGGGGGTGATCCTCGTCTTTCGCGATCTCACCGAGCTGCGCGTGATCGAGCGCGGTCAGGCGGTGGTGCTCGCGCGGGAGCAGGCGGCCCGCCGCGACGCGGCCGCGCTCTCCGCGGTCGGCCAGGCCCTCGTGCAGTCGCCCGACGCCGAGAGCGTGGGCCGGCATATCGCGGAGGCGATCCGCGCGCTGCTGGGCGGCACCCTGTCCGTGCTGTGGGAGCTGGAGCCCGCCACGAACCGCCTGGTGTCGGTCGCGACCTCGGGCGCGAGCAGCCCGTTTCCGCCCGGCACCCGGATCCCGCAGAACGAGGCGCTCGCCGGCTTCGCGGTGAGCGAGGGGCGCCCGGTCTCCACGTCCAATATCCTGACCGACTCCCGCCTCACCCTCGCGCCCGCGACCCGCGCGCTCGTGGAGCAGTCCGGCCACGGCTCGGTGGTGGCGGTTCCGCTGACGATCGGCGGACGGATCACCGGCGTGCTCGCGGTCGGCGACGTGACGGGGCGGGTCTTCGATGCGGACGAGATCCGGCGGCTCCAGGATTTCGCGAACCAGGCCGCCATCGCGCTCGAGAAGGCGCGGCTCTTCGCGCTCGAGACCTTCCGCCGCGAGCAGCTCGAGGCGCTGGCCCGCGTGCAGCGCGATCTGAGCGCGGAGCTCGACCTCGACCGGCTGCTCGGGCTGATCGTGGAGCGGGCGGGCCGCCTCTTCGGCGGCGGCGGGTTCGCCTACCTGTTCGACGAGGAGAGCCAGTCCCTCGACGGCCGGACCTGGGGCCGGGCCGAGCCCGAGTCGGACGCCCCGTTTCCCGCGGAGGGTGGGATGGTGGCGAGCTGCGCGAGGGAGCGCCGCGCGTTCCTGGTCAACGACTATCCCGATTCTCCCTACGCCCTGCCCGCGGTGGTCCGCCTGGGCGTGCGCCACGCGATGGCGCAGCCCCTCGTCAGCCGCGACCGGCTCCTGGGCGTGCTGGTGGTCGCCCGGCGCGCGGACGCGCCCTTCGGGCCCGAGGACGTCGCGGGCTTCGGGGGCCTGGCGGTGCAGGCCGCGGTCTCGCTCGACAACGCGATCCTCTTCGTCGAGGCGGGCCGGCAGCGGCGCGAGGCAGAGGTGCTCGCGGAGCTCGCCCGCACGCTGAACACCGCGCAGGACGTGTCCACCGTCCTGCAGCGCGTGGTGGACGGGGCCAGGGAGCTCTGCCGGTGCGATCTCACCAGCGTCGCGCTGCGCGAGACGGAGAGCGGCGCCGTCGTCATGCGCAACCGCGCCGGCGAGTACCGCGGCGGCCAGGGACGGCTCGTCATCGAGCCGGGCCGGGGGGCGGGCGGGCTCGTGCTCGAGTCGGGCCGCCCGTTCCGCAGCGACAACATGACCGCGGATCCGCGGATCACCCACCACCACGCGCACCGCGTCCGGGCCGAGGGCGTGGTGGCGACCCTGGTGGCGCCGATCATGGTGGACGGCCGCGTCGAGGGGCTGCTCTACGTGCACCGGCGCGCGCCGAAGCCCTTCAACGACCGCACCGAGACCGTGCTGCTGCAGCTCGCGGAGTACGCGGCCATCGCCATCCACAACATGCGCCTGCTCGCGCACGAGCACCAGATGCGGGCGGAGGCGGAGAGCGCGAGCCGGACCAAGGACGAGTTCCTGGCCACCCTGTCCCACGAGCTGCGCAGCCCGCTCCAGCCGCTGCTGAACTGGGCCTACCTGCTGCGCTCGCCCAATCTCGATCCGGCGAGCGCGGAGCGCGCGCTCGATGCCATCGAGCGGAGCACCAAGACCCTCGGCCAGCTCATCGAGGATCTCCTCGACGTCTCGCGCATCGTCACCGGCAAGCTGCGGCTGCAGCCGCGACCGGTCCGCCTGCCCGCGGTGGTGCGGGCCGCGATGGAGGCGGTCGAGCCCGCCGCGCTCGCCCGGTCGGTGACGCTCGAGGTGCGGATCGAGCCCGACCTGCCCGCGGTGATGGGCGATCCGGACCGGCTGCAGCAGGTGCTCTGGAACCTCCTCTCCAACGGGATCAAGTTCACGCCGAAGGGCGGGCGGGTGACCGTGACGGTGGCCGGCCGCAACTCGGAGGTGACCCTCACGGTGGCGGACACCGGGGCGGGCATCAAGCGCGAGTTCCTGCCCCACGTCTTCGAGCGCTTCCGCCAGGCGGAGAGCAGCACCAACCGGGCCTACGGCGGGCTCGGGCTCGGGCTCGCCATCGTGCGGCACCTGGTCGAGCTGCACGGGGGCAGCGTGGCGGTGCAGAGCGAGGGGGAGGGCCAGGGCGCCACCTTCAGCGTGCGCCTGCCGGTGGCGGCGGCGAGCCGGAGCGCGGAGCGCGCGCCCGCCACCGTCACCACGGACGGTCCGGTGGGCCAGAGCCTCACCGGCCTGCGCCTGCTCATCGTGGACGACGAGGCGGACGCCCGCGAGGTGATGCGCTTCATGCTCGAGCGCGGCGGCGCGCTGGTGCGGACCGCGGACTCGGCGGCGCAGGCGCTCGACGCGATCCGGGAGGCGCGGCCCGATCTCCTCATCAGCGACATCGGCATGCCGGTGGAGGACGGCTACGTGCTGGTGCGCCGCCTGCGCGCGATGGAGGAAGGTCTCGGCCGGCGGTTGCCCGCGATCGCGCTGACCGCCTACGCGAGCGAGGAGGA
>DATFGS010000656.1:0-2469 GCA_035249225.1 Candidatus Methylomirabilota bacterium
TCCATCCGCGAGGCCGCGGCCCGGCGCAACGACGCGCTCCGCGCGCTCAAGGCCCAGGACGCGCACGCCCAGCGCGCGCGGGCGGCCAAGCGCTGGGATCACGCGCCGATCTCGGTGCCGCGGCTGATGGCCGAGATCGAGGCGGCGCTGCCGCCCGACGCCATCGTGGTGGATGAAGCCATCACCGCGAGCCTCGAGCTGGCCCGCACCGTCCAGTTCGAGCGCACCGGAGACTACGTCGGCGCGCGTGGCGGCGGGATCGGCCAGGCCTTGCCGGGCGCCCTCGGCGTGAAGCTGGCCCACCCCGATCGGCCCGTGGTCGCGCTCTCGGGCGACGGCTCGGCGATGTACAGCATCCAGGCGCTGTGGACCGCCGCGCACCACGACCTCGCGGTGGTCTTCGTGATCCTGAACAACCGCGAGTACCGCATCCTCAAGCACAACATGGATACGTACCGGCAGCGCTTCGGCGCCAAGCCCGACCGCGCCTACCCGAACATGGACCTGGTCGCGCCCGATCTCGGCTACGTGGACCTGGCCCGCGGCATGGGCGTGGAGGCGATGCGGGTCACGACGCCGGGCGAGCTGCGCCCCGCGCTGCAGAAGGCGCTCCGCGCGGGGCGTCCCTTCCTCCTGGACGTCGCGATCGAGGGGAAGACCTAGCCGCTCAGTGTCCCTGCGCGGCGGCCGCGAGCCCGTCGGCGAGCTGGCGCGCGACGCAGCCGTAGCCCACGTCGGTCAGGTGCAGCCCGTCGTCGGTGACGAGCTCGTCCATCCGGTACTGGCCGCTCGAGACCCAGTGCCGCATCAGCGCGAACCGCGGGAAGAGCGCCACCTTCAGGTCGCGCCCGGCCGTGGCGATCGCGTCGACCACGCGCGCATGCACCGGCCGCGCGAGCACGCGCGGCGCAAACTGCGGATCCATCAGCAGCACGTCCAGCCCCGCCGTCTTGAGACGGCCGATGCCCTCGCGCAGCGCGCCCGCGTAGGCCTCGATGTCCCCCGCCCCGAGCGCGTGCTGGCTCCCGGTCTGCCAGATGGCGAGCTGGGGCCGGTAGGCCAGGACGTCGCGCTCGAAGCGGGCCACCATCTGCGAGACGCCTTCCCCGCTGATGCCCTTGTTGACCATGGTGACCGCGAGGCGCGGCCACCGCCGCCGCAGGTCCTGGGCGAGCAGAGCGGGATAGGCGTGGGCCGCATCGGAAGCCCCGAGCCCCTCGGGCGAGGAGGAGCCGATGGCGACGATGGAGAGCGCCCGGCCCTGGCGGATGGCCCGGGCGGTACCGGGCAGGGGCACCGCGAACCGGGTAATTTCTTCCGGGGCAGTGCATCGGAGCGGCTCGTGCGCGGCCCGGACGGGCGCCGGCGCCGACCAGGCGAGCGCCAGGATCAGGAACATCGCGACGAGGGGCGGGCTCAGGCGGCCGATGTATGGACCTTCGGGAAGTCGCGTCAAGCGCCGCCTCGCGAGGTCTTCTCGACCGTGCCATACTGCGAGATGACGCCGATGCCTATTCCCACCGAGCCCCTCGGCAGCGTCCCGAGGACGCGAGAGCTCATCCGGGCCCTCGGCGTGAAGGACTGCGACGACCCCAGCCTGAGCCGGGACACCGCCTTCGAGAAGATCCGCTCGCGCGTGGTGGGGATCGACTGATGGCGGGCGAGCGGCAACCGGACGAGGAGCAGCTCCGGCGGGCGGTCGCCCTGCAGAATGCCCAGAGCATCCTGCTGGCGCGCCGGCGGGCCGAGCAGGACCTGCTGAGCGCCAAGGAAGCGCTGGAGCTCAAGACGCGGGAGCTCGCCCGCTCGCTGGCCCTGATGGGCGCGACGCTGGAGGCGACCTGGGACGCGATCCTGGTGACCGACGAGGCGGGCCGCGTCACCGCCTTCAACGAGCGATTCGCCGAGATGTGGAGGCTGCCGCGCGACGTCGCCGCCGCGCCGGATCGCATCCCGGACTACCTGGCCGGCCAGGTCGCGGACCGGCGGGCCTACCTCGAGCGGATCGCCGGCATCCACACCTCCGCGCCCGCGGAGAGCCACGGGGTGCTGGACCTCGAGGACGGGCGGGTCTTGGAGGGATTCTCGAGAACCCAGGTGGTGGACGGTCGCAGCGTGGGGCGGGTGTGGACCTTCCGCGATATCACCGAGCACCGGCGGGCGGAGCAGGCGGCCCGGCAGGCCGCGGAGGAGCGCCGCGAGCTCCTGGAGAGCGAGCGGTTCGCGCGCGGGGAGGCGGAGCGGGCGAACGCGATGAAGGACGAGTTCCTGGCCACCGTGTCGCACGAGCTGCGGACCCCGCTGAACGCCATCCTCGGGTGGTCGCACCTCCTGCGGACCGGCGCGATGACCGCCGCGCAGAACCAGCAGGGGCTCGAGGTCATCGAGCGCAACGCGCGCGCTCAGATCCAGCTCATCGAGGACCTGCTCGACATGAGCCGCATCATCTCCGGCAAGATGCGGCTCGAC
>DATFGS010000657.1:0-16486 GCA_035249225.1 Candidatus Methylomirabilota bacterium
GTCGAGCCGCAGGGCGCGCGGCACCGGAGCCACCATCTGCGCGTCCGTGCGCGAGTCGCCACTCGCGAACAGCGTGACCTCGTGGCCCCGCCGGACCTGCTCCTCGACCAGATAGGAGACGATCCGCTCGGTCCCTCCGTACAGCATCGGGGGCACGCGCTCGTAGAGCGGCGCGACGTGAGCGATCCGCATACCGTGCAACGACTGCAAGGTCATTGCCAGCGATCGCCAGGCCAATGAGAGGGCGGGTCGCCCGTGTTTCCGCGCGAATCGCCGGCCGCGCCGCGACGCGCCCTCCAGACCTTCCCGGTAAGAGGTACCGGGCGAGAAGCTCGACGCAACGCTCCGCGGCGGCGTGCCTGCACGCTGAACGTCGCGCCGGCCGCCGACGGCTAGCGGCGGTCCGACCCGTGCCCGCCCACCGCCTCCCGGGCGAACGCGGCGATCGCGTCGAGCAAGCCGGGGTGACCGAGCACGTCGTTGTGGCCGGCGCCCGCGATGCGGAGGAACCGCCGGGGCTCGGAGGCCGCCGCGAACAGCCGCTCGCCGAGCTCGAGCGGCACGATCTCGTCCTGGTCGCCGTGGGCGATGAGGACCGGGGCCGACACGCGCGCCAGGCGCGCCTGCGAGTCGAACCGGTCGCCCACGAGCGCGGCGAGCGGGCCGTAGTGCCGCCGCGCCACGTCGGCCAGCCGCGTGAACGTCGAGACCGCGACGACCGCCCCGCAGCGGCGCCGGGTCGCGATCTCGATGGAGACCGCGCCGCCGAGCGATTCACCGAAGCACACGATGGTCGCGGGATCGGTCCCGCGCGTCACCAGGTCGTCGAACGCCGCGCTCGCGTCGAGGTACACGCCCGGCTCGCTCGGCGCGCCCTCGCTGCGCCCGTAGCCGCGGTAGTCGTAGGCGAGCACCCCGAGCCCGCGGCGGGCGAGGGCCGCGAGCACCGCGCGGCGCGAGTCGATGTTTCCCGCATTGCCGTGCGACCACAGGAGCACCGGGCCGCCGCGGGCGGGCGCGGGCACGTGCCACGCGTGCAGGCGGCGGCCGTCCTCCGCGACCAGCCAGCGCTCCTCGACTCCCGCGGGCGGCGGTCCGACGTGCCGGTCGGGGAAGAAGACGAAATGATCGATCCACATGGTGCACCCGCTCAGGAGCAGCGCGCCCAGCGCGAGCCCGGTCCATCGGGCGGACCCGCCGCTCACCGCGCCTTCAGCTTCAGGTCCTCGTAGGGCGACGAGTAGGGGTGATGCTCGATGAGACCGAGCCCGGCCTCTTCCACCCGCGGCCCCACGCCGTTGAGGAAGGCCAGCTCCCAGATCGGAGCGAACATCACGCGGTCGTGGGCGATGCGCTGGATCTGGTGGAGCAGGGCCTCGCGCTTCTTGCGGTCGACCTCCCGCGCCTGCTGGGCGAAGAGGTCGTCGATCTCCGGGTAGGTGCCGTACACGTACGTCCCTCGAGACGTCATGTAGTTGTCGATCCGGGTGGCCGCATTGCCGAACGCGCCGGCTCCGCCCTGCATGAGCCCACCGCGGATCTTCTTCTCCCGCCATTGGCCCAGGAAGGCGACCCGCTCCATGGGCCGCACCCGCGTCTGGATGCCCACCGCCTTGAGATAGTTGGCCGCCGCCTCGGCCACGTTGGTGTACGAGGCGTCGCAGGTGAGGTCGCCCGCGTCGAAGCCGTTGGGATACCCGGCCTCGGAGAGCAGCCGCCTGGCCTGCGCGGGGTCGTAGGGGATGGGCGGCGGCCCCCAGAAGTACTCGTACGAGGAGGGGATGATGCTCGCCGCGACCTTCGAGAACCCGAGCGTCTCGGCCAGGTTGATGGCCTGGCGGTCGATGGCCACGCTCGCGGCCTGCCGCACGCGCCGATCGTGCCACGGCGACTTCGGGTTCCATTGCTCCGTGGTGAAGTCGATCCAGAACGTCGCGGGCAGCAGGGTGGGGGCGAGCCTGAGCCCGGGCGTCCGCTTGACCTCCTCGGCGAGCGCGCCGCGGATCGAGTAGGCGATGTCCGCCTCCCCGCGCTTGAGCACGGCCAGGCGGGTGGCCTCGTCGGGGATCACGCGGAAGACGAGGCGCTTCACGGAGGGGGTCTTGCGCCAGTAGGACTCGTGGGCCTCCAGCACCATCTCCACCCCGGGATTGAACGAGACCAGCTTGTACGGGCCGGCGCCGATCGGGGCCTTCTTGAAGCCCTCGTCGCCGACCTTCTGCACGTACGCTTTGGGTACGATCCAGCCGGCGCCGGTCGCCGGCGTGGCGTAGAAGGCCATGAAGTCCGGCCAGGGCTCGCTCAGGCGGAAGCGAACCCGGAGCGGATCGACGACCTCGACGGCGGCGACCTTCTCCTTGAAGAGCTTGGCCGCGGCCCCGCGGTAGCGCTCGAACGAGAACTTGACGTCCTCCGCGGTCAGGGCGTCGCCGTTGTGGAACACCACGCCCCGGCGCAGGACGAACTCGTGAACGAGCCCGTCCGGGGACACCGTCCACGACTCGGCCAGCGAGGGCGCGGCCGGCTTGCCGGGCATGGGCTTCACCAGCGCGTCGTGCAGCGCGTAGAAGATCATCATGCTGGTGACGATGCCCGGATGCTCGCCGGGATCGAACCAGGCGGGCGCGATCGAGACGTGCACGGCCCAGGTCATCTGGCCTTCGGGGCCGGCCGCCGCCGCGGGCGGGGCGAGCAGCAGCGTGAGGGCGAGGACTGCACCGAGCGGACGGATCCAGGTCGGAGTTCGCATGGGACCCTCCTGGAGCGATCGGCGTCAGGGTAGGCTGATTATCCTTGGCCGCGGCCCGGTGTCAATCGGGCCGCCGGTCACGCTCAGTAGACCGCGCGCGTCGGCGACGGCGACGCGGCCCCGCGCGCCTCGCTCGCCGCGCGGGCCAGGTCCGCCACGTACTCGTCGATGATCGGCGCGTGCACCGGGGTGATCATGAGATGGATCCCCCGCGGCTCGCGGATGCGTCCCACCGACCAGCCGCGGGCGGTCATCCGATCGGCGATCGTGAAGACGTCGAGGGCCTCGCTGCCGAAGCCCACCGCCCACAGCTCGGGCTCGCCCCACACGTGGAGGCCTCCCTCGATGCGCGCGAGCCCCTCGACCAGGCGGGCCTTCGCCTCCATGACCGTGGCCGCGATGCGCCGGTACCCCGCCTCGCCCAGGAAGTGCATCACCGCCCACGCGGCGGCGACCGCCCCGCCGGGCCGCGTGCCGGTGAAGGTGTTGACGCTGTAGAGCCCGGTGGGCCAGTCGTCGAAGTCGTAACGCCCCGCCACCTGGTGCTCCACGCTCCGGAAGAGGACCACCGAGGCGCCCTTGGCCGCGTAGCCCGACTTGTGGAGATCGGCGGAGATCGAGGTCACCCCGGGCACCGCCAGGCCGAACTCCGGCACCGGGTGGCCCAGCGCGCGCACGAACGGGCCGAGGATCCCGCCCACGCAGGCGTCCACGTGCAGCCACAGGCCGCGCGCCCGCGCGAGGTCGGCCAGCTCCGCGATGGGATCGACGACGCCGAGCGAGTAGGTGGGCGCCGAGCCGTAGAGCATGACGGTGCGCGGGGTGATCGCGGCGGCCATCGCGGCCACGTCGGCCCGGAAGCCGGCCCCGACCGGCACGCGGCGCACCGTCATCCCGAGGTAGTGGGCCGCCTTGTTCACGGCGGGGTGCGCCGACCACGGGGCCACGATCTCCGGCTCGGCGACGTCGGAGCGCCGCCGCCGCGCCCACTGGCGGGCCGCGTGGATGGCCAGGAAGATGCTCTCGGTGCCGCCGGAGGTCAGGTGGCCGGCGGTGGCGGCGTCGCCCCCCAGGAGGTGGCGGACCATCGCGACCACGTCGGCCTCCATGCGCCGCAGGCTCGGGAACACGCGCAGGCCCAGCCCGTTCTCGGTCATGAAGAGCGCGTAGGCCTCGCGGGCCACCTCCTCCACCGCGTCGTCGGCGTGCCAGACGAACGCCGCGTGGCGGCCCCGGCGCCAGTCGAGGTCGTCACGCTTGAGCTCGCGGAGGGCCGCCGCGAGCTCGGGCCAGCTCTGGCCGTCGCGCGGCAGCGGGCCTCCTTCGGAACGGGTCTCGCTCATGATGGGCGAGGTTATACCCCGGCATCCAGGGCTCGGCAACGTAGCCCCGACCTGCTACCGTGCGCGGGAGGAGGCTCATCGATGACCCGTCCCGCCCTCTTCGTGGTCAAGGCCACCATCGCCCCCGCGCTCGAGGCGGCCTTCAACGAGTGGTACGACACCGTCCGCTCGAAGGAGGCGGCCCAGGTCCCGGGCTGCCTCGGCATGCGCCGCTACGCGGCGCTGCCGCTCGAGAGCGCCCACGCGGGGTCCGAGCCGTGGCAGTACATGGTCTGCTACGAGTTCGACTCCGAGGCGTCGCTGCAGGCCTTCGTCCGGTCGGACACCCTCCGGGCCATGACCCGGGACTACAATGCCCGCTTCGGCGGGGCGGGGGACCGCGCGCGGCTGGCGTACCGGCAGATCTACCCCTGACCCGCTCCAATGTGCGAGAATCCCTGGAATTGAGCGGGGAACGCCAGCCCTCGCGGTAGGGTTACACCATCGATGAGACACGATCAGCAGCGGGCGCTCGTATGACCGCCGGCGCCGGATCGCGCGGCCTCCTGGCCCTGCTTCCGCGCATCGCCCGGTACGCGCGTCCCCACCGGGCGCCCATGGCGCTGGGGTTCGGGCTCTCCGCGGTCGGGATCGCCCTCGACCTCGCCAAGCCGCTCCCGCTGGCCATCGTCCTCGACAGCATCCTCAGCAACAAGCCGCCGCCCGCCATCCTGGGGCCGTGGTTCGCGCAGCTCGACGCGATGGCCCAGCTCGGGCTGGCCGCCGCCGCGATCGTGCTGATCGCGGTCTGCCGCGGCATGACGACCCTGCTGGCCAACTACCTGACGATCGACGTGGGGCAGCGCATGGTCAACGACCTGCGCATCGCGATCTGGACCCATCTCCAGAAGCTCTCGCTCCGGTTCCACAACCAGCAGCAGACCGGCGATCTGCTCTTCCGGGTGATGGCCGACACCTACGCGATCCAGGGCATCGTGATGAACGGGGCGCTGCCGCTGGTCAGCGCGGCGCTGATGCTGACCGGCATGTTCGTGGTGATGCTGCGCTACGACGCGGGGCTGGCCTGCGTGGCGCTCGTGGTGTGCCCGCCGCTCTACCTCGCGATTCGCTGGCTCACCGTCCGGATCCACGGCCACGCCACCGCGGCCAAGCAGGCGGAGAGCGAGCTCTACAGCCGGGCCGAGACCGCCATCGGCGCGGTCAAGCTGGTCCAGGCCTACGGGCGCGAGGATCGCGTGGTGCAGGATTTCCGGACCGGCAGCGAGCGCAGCCTCGCGCTGTCGCTCCGCCTCTACGGCACCGAGACCCTCTTCGTGCTGGTGGTGGAGTCCCTGCTGGCCGCGGGCACCGCGGCGATCGTGTGGCTCGGGGCGCTCCGGGTGATGAGCGGCACCCTCACCATCGGCGAGCTGACCGTGTTCCTCTCCTACCTGCGCGATCTCTACCAGCCCATCCTGAGCCTGAGCCAGAACCTCGCGGAGATCAGCTCGGCGCGGGTCGGGCTCGAGCGCGTCTTCTCGGTGCTCGACACCGAGCTCGACGTCCGGGACGCGCCCGACGCGGTGGCCCTGCCGCCGGTCGCGGGCGAGATCCGGTTCGAGAACGTGAGCTTCGCCTACGACGACGGCCGGCCGGTGCTCAAGAACATCGACCTGCGCATCGCCGCCGGCGAGCACGTGGCCATCGTGGGGCGCACCGGGGCGGGCAAGAGCACGCTGGCCGGCCTCGTGCTGCGCTTCTTCGACCCCCAGCGCGGGCGCGTCACGATCGACGGCCACGACCTGCGCCGGGTCCGCCTGGCCTCCCTCCGCCGGCAGGTCACCCTGATGCTCCAGGAGCCCATCATCTTCCGCGCCACCGCCTTGGAGAACATCGCGTGGGGCTCGCGGAACCCGGATCCCGCGAAGGTGCGCGAGGCCGCCCGCCGGACGGAGGCCGAGTCTTTCATCGAGGATCTCCCCCAGGGCTACGACACGATCCTGGGCGAGGACGGCTCCACCCTGTCGGGCGGGCAGCGCCAGCGGTTGGCCCTGGCCCGGGCCCTGCTCCGCGACACCCCGATCTCGATCCTGGACGAGCCGACGAGCGCGCTCGACGTGACCACCGAGGCCCAGGTCTGG
Organism: Candidatus Methylomirabilota bacterium; assembly: GCA_035249225.1. Classification (GTDB taxonomy): domain Bacteria; phylum Methylomirabilota; class Methylomirabilia; order Rokubacteriales; family CSP1-6; genus CAMLFJ01. The sequence continues at coordinate 6,213 of DATFGS010000657.1, forward strand.
CGCAACCTGGAAGAGCGGCTGCGCGGGCGGACCGCGATCGTGATCGCGCACCGGCTGAGCACCGCCCGGCGCGCCGACCGCATCGTGGTGATCGAGGACGGTGCCATCATCGAGCAGGGCAACCACGACGAGCTGATGGCCCGGCGCGGCGCCTACTCGCAGCTCTGGCGCCGGCACGAGGCCGAGCCGGGGGCCGTTCCGCCCGCCTCGGCGGCGGTCCAGGAGGACCGGTAACGATGGGCCGCCGGCGCTTGCTCGTGGTCCTCGGCATGATGGGCCGCTGTCCCTTCGGCGGCCAGACATGGCTCTATCTCAACTGGCTGCGCGGCTTCCAGAAGCTCGGGCACGAGGTGTGGTACGTGGAGGACGACGCCACGTGGCCCTACGACCCGGTGGCCGACACCATCACCGAGGACCCGCGCTACGCGACCGGGTATCTCCACCGGACGCTCTCGGCCATCGGGCTGGGCGACCGGTGGGCCTACCGTCCGCTCTACCGCGGCGGCGACGAGTGCTTCGGGCTCCCCGCGCACGGCCTGCGGGATCTCTACCGCCGCTGCGACGCGCTGATCAACCTGTGCGGGGCCTCCGTGCTGAACGAGGAGCACGCCCTCGCGGCGCGGCGGGTCTACGTCCAGACCGATCCGGTCACCAACGAGCTGGAGATCGCGACCGGCAAGCTGAAGACGGCGACCGCGCTCGCCTCCCACGACACGATCGTGACCTACGGGGAGAACTACGGCGCGCCCGACTGCGGGGTGCCGCTCCCGCCCGAGATCAGCTATCTGAAGACGCGCCAGCCGGTGGACCTCGACCTCTGGCCGGTGACCTTCGACCCGGCGGCCCGGAGCTACACGACCATCGGCAACTGGAAGCAGGCGGGGCACGACGTGGTCTGGCGCGGCGAGACCTACTGCTGGAGCAAGCACCACGAGTTCCTGAAGTTCCTCGACCTGCCCCGCCGCCGGCCCCGGCAGCATTTCGAGCTCGCGATCAACATCGACGACGAGGCGGATCGCGAGCGGCTGCGGGCCCACGGCTGGGCGATCACGAGCCCGCTCGCCGCCTCGCTCGACCCGTGGACGTACCAGGCGTTCTTCCGCGCGTCGCGGGCGGAGTGGACGGTGGCCAAGGACCAGAACGTGCGGCTGCGCAGCGGCTGGTTCAGCGAGCGCGCGGCCTGCTACCTGGCCACCGGCAAGCCGGTAGTCACCCAGAGCACCGGGTTCGAGAACGTGCTGCCCACCGGCACGGGGCTGTTCGGCTTTCGCGACATGGACGAGATCGTCGGGGCCATCGAGACCATCGAGGCCGACTATCCCGCCGCGTGCCGCGCGGCCCGCGGAATCGCCGAGGAGTACCTGGAGGCCTCCCGGGTGTGCCGGAAGCTTCTCGAGGACATCGCGCTGTAGCGCAGGGGCCGGGGGATGAAGTTCCTGATCATCAATGCCGATGATTTCGGGTACGGGTGCGGCGTGAACCGCGCGATCGCCCAGCTCCACGACCAGGGCGTGGTCACCTCGGCCGGCCTCATGGTGAACACGCCGGGGACGGTGGAGGCGGTGGCGCTGGCCGCGACGCGGCCGCGGCTCTCGCTGGGCCTGCACGTGAACTTCACGAACGAGGCCCAGCGCCTGGTGGAGTTCGACGACCCCGCGGTGTGCCGGCGCGAGCTGCGCCGGCAGTTCGATCACTTCGTGGAGCTGACCGGCCGCCCGCCGAGCCATCTCGACTCGCACCAGCACGTGCACCGCCGGCCGGCCTGCCAGCCGAGCTTCGTCGAGCTGGCGGCGGAGTACGACCTCCCGCTCCGCGACCGCCCGCCGGTCACCTTCAAGGGGGGGTTCTACGGCCAGTGGGAATACGGGATATCGCAGCCGGCCAAGGTGAGCTTCGAGGCGCTCAGCCAGATCGTGTCCACCGAGGTCCAGCGCGGCATCTACGAGCTGGCGGTGCACCCCGGGTTCCACGACGCCACCGCGACCTGGGTGTACCACCTGGACCGCGAGTGGGAGCTGGCCACCCTGTCCGATCCGCGCCTGCCCGGGCTGCTCCGGAATCTGGGGGTGACCCTCATCAGCTATCACCAGCTCGACCGCGCGGTCGAGCAGCTCGCCGCCGCCGGGGCCTGATCGCCCGCTCCCGCCTCAGCGCCGCGCGAAGAGCGAGATCAGGGTCGCGAACTCCACCCCGTTCTTCGTGCCCTGGATGGTCTCTTCCCGGTCGAGCGCGAAGCCGACATTGAGGGCGAGGTCGCGGTAGCTCCGGGTGATGTGGGGGAGCAGGAGCTTGTCGTACCCCTGCCGGTCCATGGTGTTGGCCATCAGGAACCGCCCGCCGGGCCGGATCGCCTCGTGGATCTCGGACACGAACCACGCGATGTCGAAGAACGAGTACAGCCATCCGAGGTAGCAGATGGTGTCGTTCATCACGATCAGATCCCACGGCCCGTCGGCCCGCCACGTGTAGTCCATCGCGTTGCCGGCGCGGAAGTCGATCGAGCCGCCCGCGGCGCGGGCGCGCTCGATCGCGGTCGGCGAGATGTCGTAGGCGACGAGCCGATCCACGTGCGGCGCGAGGAGCCGGGTGAAGTAGCCGGCCCCGCAGCCCAGCTCGAGCCCGCGGCCGTACCGCGCGCCCTGGAGCACCTCGACGGTCCGCGCGAAGCGGAGGCGCTCGTATTCGGCGGTCTCGAACTCCCAGAAGTCGCCGTGCTTCCAGAGGTGCTCCGCGAACTCGAGCGCCTTCTGGCCGGCCTGCTCGCGATCGGTCATTTCAGCGCGTACGGGTTGATCGGCGTCCCCACCCCGCGCGTCACCGGCAGCGGGGGCGCCACGAGCAGGAAGGCGTGGCGGCCGTCGGCCGCGCAGTCGGCCGCGAGCTCCTCGAGGAAGAAGATCTCGCCGAGGGTCAGGCCCATGTTGGGGATCGCGACCACGTGGAAGGGATTGCGGAAGCCCGCGATCTCCGAGGGCCGCACCTCGACCGCGTAGTTGTCGCTCGCGATCGCCGCGATCTGCCGGGCGTGCAGCCACGGCGCGGTGTGCACCGAGAGGCCGGGAAACGGGTCGAGGTCGTAGTGCCGCCAGTCGTTCCGGTCGAGGTAGCGCGACATGTGCCCGGTGCGCACGAGGAGGATGTCGCCGGGCAGCACCTCGACGCGCTGGGCCGCGGCGGTCGCCTCCAGGTCGGCCACCGTGATCGCGTAGCCGGGCTCGAGCGCCTTCACGCCCTTGTGGCGGGCCACGTCCAGCAGCACCCCGCGGCCGGCCAGCCGGCTCGCGGTCTTGTCGATGCTGTTCTTCGACGCCCCGCTGCTGGTGACCAGCCCGGCGTCGTAGCCGTTGTACATCTTCCCCTCGTAGAAGATGTGGGCCAGGCTGTCCCACTGGGTCACGCACTGCAGCGGCATGACGATCCAGTCGTCCGAGCCGCCGTAGCCCTCCATCGCCCGGACCTCCTCGGGCGTCTTCGGGGCGTCGCCCCCGTCGCGGAACATGGCGTGGATCGGGTTGAAGCGCTGGCGGGTGCCGCTCTGGGGCCCGTTGCGGTCGAGGGGAATCCCGAGCGCGAAGACCTTGCCGGTGGTGGCGAGCCGGCACGCGGCCGCGATGCGCTCGGGGGTGATGTAGTTGAGCGTGCCCAGCTCGTCGTCCGGCCCCCATCGCCCCCAGTTGCGGACCCGGAGCGCGATCTCGCGAAGCGCGGCTTCACTCATGCGGTCACCTCAGGCCTTGAGGGCGGGCAGGACGTCGCGCGCGAGGATCTGGAGGCTGCGGGTCTCGAGCTCCTGGGGGATGCGGCCGCCCGGATTCAGCTCGGCCACGATGCCGTCGAGCCGGAGCTCCTCGCGGAGCGCGGTCAGGCGCTCGACGATCGCGGGCGCGGTGCCGAAGACCACCTTGCGGGCGAGCATGTCGTCGTAGGACAGCGCGGCCATCCGCTCGGCCTGCATCCGGCGACGGTCGGCCGGCCCGGCGCCGGCCCGTCCCACGGCGCTCCGGGCCAGCTCGGTCTGGCGGGCGAAGAACGACGTCAGGCTGTCGCGCGGCTCCTCCACCGCGCCGCGGGCGGTGGGCGAGGCGTAGACCGGGATGCGGAGGTAGACGCTCGGCTCGCCCGGACGCCCCCCCTCGCGCCAGGCCTCGCGGTACGGCGCGAGCTGAGCCCGTAGATCGGAGATCTCGGTGGACCGGAGCCCCACGAAGATGGGCAGGCCGAGGCGCCCCGCCGCCGGGAACGTCTCGTCGCTGGTGGCCGCCATCCGGATCGGGGGATGGGGCACCTGGTACGGGCGGGGCGCGACCGTCGCATCCCGGATGCGATAGAACTCGCCTTCGTAGCTGAACGGCTCGCCCGTCCACGCCCGCCGGATGATGTCGAGGGTCTCCCGGAAGCGCGCCTGGCTCTCGTCGTAGCGCACCCCGTAGGTGTCGTAGGTGCGCACGACACCGCTCCGGCCGATCCCGAACTCGAAGCGCCCCTCGCTGATGTGGTCGACGGTGGCGACCTCCTCGGCGATGCGCAGCGGATGGTTGAGCGGCAGCACCTGCACCGCGGTGCCGACCCGGAGGCGCCGGGTGCGGGCCGCGATGGCGCTCGCGACCTGGAGCGAGGCGGAGATGATCGAACGGGAGGGCGTGAAGTGGATCTCGCCGAGCCAGGCGCAGTCGATGCCCCACGCCTCCGCGTGGCCCGCGGTCTCGAAGATGTCCCGGAACGCCACGGCCTGGGTGGCCCCGTGGCGCAGCTCCTCGATGAAGATCCCGAAGTGCACGGCGTGATACTGGCCCGCCGGGGGAGCGCCGTCAAGCCGCCCGAAATGCACACCGGGGAGTTTCTGCACGGTAAGTCATTCCGGTCGAGCGCGTCCCGCCCGGGGGTCCGCGCTCTCGAATCGCCGTGCATCGCCAGATGAGCGCTGGCACATCCTCTGCACCCGCCCGCGGCGAGGAGGACGCGCCCATGCTTACCGTGACCGAACGCGCGAAGGCGGCGCTCGCCCGGCTGAAGAGGCAGTGTGACATCGAGGACGATGACCTGGCCCTTCGCCTCTCGCTGGCGGCGAGCCTCGAATCCGGCCAGGGCCAGTTCGGCCTGCGGGCGGACCGCGAGACCCTGGGCGACCAGGTCGTCGAGTACGGGGGAACCAAGGTTCTGCTCGTGGAGGAAGGGCTGGCGGACTCGCTGTCGGACGCCACGATCGACGCGGAGTCGGGCGACGATCTGGTCATCAACCGGCCCGGTCGGGTGCCCGGAACCGGCCACGAAGGAGAACCGCGATGATGACGGTGGTGACGCACGTTCCCCTGAAGGAGGGAACCGAGCACGAGTGGGATGGCCTCATGCGCGAGCGCCTGAACGCGGCGAGGAAGCAGCCCGGATGGATCGGGGGCCAGCTCCTGCGCTCCCCGAACGGTCGCGTGATCATCGGGACGTGGCAGAGCCGCGCGGACTGGGAGCGGTGGCACCGCGACCCCGAGTTCACGGAGACCCGACGGCAGCTCGACGAGATGGCGGACGGACCGACGGACCCGGGCTGGCATGAAGTCGTGGCCGAGGTCCGGAAGGGCGGATCGGCCTCGAAGAGCCGCTCGGCCGCGAAGGGCAGGAGATGACCCTCCCGCCGCCCGCCCTCGAGGGCTAGGGGACTCTACGTAGGCGCGACGAGGCTTCCCGGGAGGCGGGCCCGGAGCCGTCGTCGCCGCGCCGACCGACGGCCTCGTGTGGTCCCGCCACGGGGGTGATAGCATACCCCCCGATGAGACACCGGCGTCTGATCGGCCTGGCCGTCGTGGTGGCCCTTGCCGCCCTCGGTTGGGGCGGCTACGCCTGGTGGCAGAGCACGAAGCGCATCACCACCGACGACGCGTACGTGGAAGGCAGCATCGTCGTCATCAGCGCCAAGGTCGCGGGCCACGTCGCCGAGATCCACATGGACGACAATCGCGCGGTGAAGGCGGGCGAGCTCCTGCTCCGCATCGATCCGCGCGACTACCAGGCCCGGCGCGATCAGGCGAGGGCCGCGGTGGCGGTCGCGCAGGCGAGCCACCGGGCCACGACCTCCGAGACCCAGCTCACCCGCGAGACCACCAGCGCCCAGGCCGAGGAGGCGCGCGCCACGCTCGAGTCGGCCCGCGTCGCGGAGCAGGGCGCCCAGTCGGCGGTGGCGGAGGCGCGGGCCACCGTGGAGGCCAAGCGCGCCGCGGTAGCCGCGGTGGCCGCTGACGTGACCGGCGCGCAGAGCACCCAGCGCCAGAACGCACGCGAGATGGAGCGGATGCGGACCCTGCTGAAGGGCGGGTTCGTGTCCCAGCGCGACTTCGACCAGGCGGAGATGAGCTCGGGGACCTCGTCCGCCACCGTCGAGGCGACCCAGCGACGTCTGAACCAGGCCGAGAAGGAGGTGCAGCAGGCGGAGGCCGCCCTGGCCAGCCGGGTGTTCGCGGTGAACCAGGCCCGCCAGCGCATCAACGAGGCGCGCGCCGCGCTCGGGCGCGTGGAGAGCCAGCGGCGGCAGGTCACGGTCAAGGAGGCCGAGATCCAGCGCGTGGCGGCCACGCTCAGCCAGGCCCAGGCCGACCTGGCCTTCGCGGAGCTGCAGCTGCAGCACACCGAGGTGCGCGCCCCCGGGGACGGGGTCATCTCCAAGAAGAGCGTGGAGGTGGGGCAGGTGGTGCAGATGGGCCAGCCCCTGCTCGCGATCGTGCCGCTCCACGAGGTGTGGGTGCTCGCCAACTTCAAGGAGACCCAGCTCGCGCGGGTGAAGCCGGGCATGCCCGCCGAGGTCGAGATCGACACCTTCCCGGGGCAGGTCTTCCACGGCACGGTGGACTCGCTCGCGGCGGGCACCGGGGCGCGCTTCTCGCTCCTGCCGCCCGAGAACGCCACCGGCAACTGGGTCAAGGTCGTCCAGCGGATCCCGGTGAAGATCCGGCTGAACCCCAAGGAGTTCGGCAATCCGCACACGCTCCGGGCCGGCATGTCGGCGTACGTCGTCATCCGCGTGAAGTAGCCGCCGCGAGGCCCGCGTGAGCGCGTCCCCCTTCACGGAGACCGGGCCGATCTCGTCGGCCCGCAAGTGGGCCATCACCCTGTCGGTGATGGTGGTGGCGTTCATGCAGGTGCTCGACACCAGCGTGACGAACGTGGTGCTGCCGCACCTGCAGGGCTCGCTCTCCGCGGGGCTCGAGGAGGTGTCGTGGGTCATCACCTCCTACCTCGCGGCCAACGCGGTCATCATTCCCGCCACCGGCTGGCTCGCGGGGGTCCTGGGGCGCAAGCGGTTCTTCCTCATCTGCTGCGTGCTGTTCACGGTGAGCTCGGTGCTGTCGGGCATGGCGCCGAACCTCACCTTCCTGATCCTCGCGCGCATCGCGCAGGGGATCGGGGGCGGGCCGATCATCCCGCTCTCCCAGGCGATCCTGTGGGAGATCTTCCCGCTCGGCCAGCGCGGTCTCGCGATGGCGGTGTGGGGGGTGGGCTTCATGATGGGGCCGATCATCGGCCCCACCCTGGGCGGCTACATCGCGGACAACTGGTCGTGGCGCTGGATCTTCTACATCAACCTGCCGGTCGGCCTGCTCGGCTTCTTCATGGCGAGCGCGTTCCTCTTCGATCCGCCGTACCTCCGGAAGCCGACCCGGGTGGACGGGCCCGGGCTCGTCCTCATGGTGCTCGGGTTCGGGTGCCTGCAGCTCATGCTGGATCGCGGGGAGCGCGAGGACTGGTTCGACTCCTCGATGATCGTCGTGCTCGCGGTGGTGGCGGGGGTGGCCCTGGTGGGCTTCCTCGTCCGCGAGCTGATGGCGAAGGATCCCATCCTGGACCTGCGGGTGTTCACCGACCGCAACTTCGCGTTCGGGGCCACCTTCATCGCGCTGATCGGCCTCGGGATGTTCTCGAGCATGGTGCTGCTGGCGCTCTACGCCCAGAAGCTGCTCGGCTACGACGCGCTCACCTCGGGCCTCGTGCTCGCCCCCGGCGGCCTCGGCAACATGTTCTCGCTCATCCTGTGCGGGCGCCTGGTGACCCGCGTGGACCAGCGCCTGCTCCTCACCTTCGGCTGCCTGGTCAACGCGATCAGCCTCTACATGATGTCCAACCTCACGCTCGGCATGGACTACTGGAGCCTCACCCTGCCGCGGGTCATCCAGGGCTTCGCGCTCGGCTTCATCTTCGTGCCGCTGTCGACCCTGACCCTGGCCACCATCCGGCGGGACAAGCTCGTCAACGCGACGTCGGCCTACAACGTCCTGCGCAACCTCGGGGGCAGCGTGGGCATCGCGCTCGCCACCACGTATCTCGCCCAGCGCAGCCAGTTCCACCAGCACAACCTGGTGAGCCACGTCACGGTCTGGGATCCCGCGACGCAGGAGCGGCTGGCCCAGTGGACGAGCCACTTCCTGGCCCAGGGCGCCGATTCGTTCACCGCGCAGCGCCGCGCGCTGGCCATGCTCTACCACGACGTGGTGGGGCAGGCCCAGGTGCTGGCCTACGCGGACGACTTCTGGCTGCTCGCGATCCTGTTCTCGATCGTGCCGCTCTTCCTGCCCCTCATGCGGCGCGTGCACGCCGAGCCCGCCGCGTCCCGCGGGGAGGACGCGCCCGGCCAGGTGCGCCCGCTGCCCGCCCCGGTGGACTGAGCCGTTCAGCGGCCGGGACGATCCAGGTCCCTCTTCTCGTCGCGCCGCGGCTCCAGGGAGGCGATCGCGACCGACAGCCGGGCCGGATCCACCGGCTTCACGAGGTGCATGTCGAAGCCGGCCTCGAGCGTCTTGCGACGGTCCTCGGCCTGGCCATAGCCGGTCAGGGCGATGAGCCGCAGGTCCGGTCGGGGCTCCCGCCGGAGCCGGCGGGCGACCTCGAATCCGTCCATGCCGGGCAACCCGAGATCGATCACCGCAATGTCATAGCGCTTCTGCCGCACCATCTCGACACCGGTCGGGCCATCGGCGATGGCATCGACCTCGTGACCGGCCAGGGCGAGCAGCATCTGAAGCATCTGGCGGGCGTCCTCGTTGTCCTCGATGATGAGGATGCGGCTCTGGCCCGGCGCGGTCCCGGCGTCGGCGAGCTCCGCCTCTCCCGGGGCGGGAGGGATGGACAGGGGCATCCGGACGGTGAACCGGCTGCCTCGTCCCGGCCCCTCGCTGGCGGCCTCGACCTGTCCGCCGTGCAGCAGCACGAGCTGACGGACCAGCGTCAGGCCGATCCCCAGGCCACCGCGGAGCCGGTCCTGGGATCGGTCCTCCTGGAAGAACAGATCGAAGACGCGCTCCAGGGCTTCCGGGGGCATGCCCACGCCGGTATCCGCGATCTCCAGGACCGCGTGGTCCCCCTGGGGCTGGATGCGGATGGTGATGTGTCCGCCGACCGGCGTGTACTTCACCGCGTTGCCGATCAGGTTGGCCATGATCTGATCGATGCGGGCAGTGTCCGCCGAGACCCAGGCATCCTCGATGTCCAGCTCGATCACGTGGCCGTCGGTACGGCCGGCCACCTCGAGCGTCTTGAGACAGCGCGCCGCGCTCTCGGCCAGGTTGACGGCGGTGCGGGTCAACGCGATCTTGCCGGTCGTGATCCGGGCCGTGTCGAGGAGATCGTCCACGAGCTGCGTGAGGTGCTGCATCTGGCGCTTGATGATGCCGCGGGCCCGGTCGGCCGGGTCGCCCCCGACCATCTCGAGCACGCCGACCGCGGAGCTGATCGCCCCGAGGGGATTCCGCAGCTCGTGCGCGAGCATGGCCACGAACTGCTCCTTGCGAAGATCGCGCTCCTGGATCTCTCCATAGAGCAGACAGTTGTCGAGCGCGATCCCGGCCCGCCCCGAGAATTCCTCGATCATCACCACGGTCGCGGGGTCGAACGGGCGGCGCGACTCCTCGGCTGCCACCGCGAGAACCCCGACCAGCGCGCCGCGCGCCAGGAGCGGGCAGATCACGCCGCGCACCCTGTCTCCGCCGTCACCCTCACGGGCGATGGTCTGGCGGGTAAGGGTGCGGCTCACTCGAGCGATCCCCTCCAGGAGCATCACGTCCAGAGGATCGGCGGACGCCTCCGCGCGGCGGTGACGCACGTGGGTCACCGCGTCGTCGGTGCCTCGGAGCTGCAGGACCGCGAGATCACCGAGAGCCGGCACCGCGAGCCCGAGGATCGCCTGGACGGTGGTCTCGAGATCGAGGGATCGGGCCATGTTCTTGCCCGCGTCGGCCAGGAAGGCGGCCCGGCGGGTCGCGGCCTCGGCGGCCGCCCGGCCGGCCTGCTCCTCGGCG
>DATFGS010000658.1:0-2059 GCA_035249225.1 Candidatus Methylomirabilota bacterium
CGGACTACGTGGCCGCCCTCGACGGCGGCGTGCGGGGGCTCCGGGTGGGCGTGGCGGGCGGCTTCTACACCCAGGAGATCGACGCGAGGGTGTCGGGTGCCCTCGTGGAGGCGATGGCCGTGCTGCGCGAGCTGGGCGCGGCGGTCGAGCCGATGGCGGTGACGGACCCGGGGCCGATGGTGGAGGCGTGCAGTAACGTGATGGTGCGCGCGGAGAGCGCGACGATCCACTCGCGCCTGCTCAAGGAGCGGCCGGGCGAGCTGCAGCCCGCGGTGCGGGACCGGCTGACCCCCGGCCTCACCGTGAGCGCCTACGAGTACCTGCAGGGCCAGCGGCTCCGCGCGCGATACACGCGCGAGTTCATCGAGGCGGTCTTCTCGCGCGTCGACGTGCTGGTCACGCCCACCATCCCGGAACCCGCGCCCGCGCTGGCCGACGCCAAGGCGGGCGCGTCCGCCGACGTGGTCGCCCGCATGGGGCGCTTCTCGCGGCTCACCCGCCCGTTCAACGCGCTCGGAGTGCCCGCGCTGTCGGTGCCGTGCGGGGCGGCCGCCGACGGGCGCCCGCTCGCGATGCAGCTGGTGGGACGTCCCTTCGAGGAGGCGACGCTGCTGCGGCTGGGCGACGCGTACGAGCGCGCCACCGAGTGGCACCGGCGCCGGCCCGCGCTGGCCTGAGCGTTCGAGCGTTGACGGCCGCGCGTCACCTGGGCTAGGCTCCTTCCGTGCTCGATCTCGTGATCCGCAACGGGCAGGTCATCACGCCGCAGGGCGTCGGGCTCTGGGACGTGGGGGTGCAGGGGGAGCGGATCGCGGTGATCGGCGCGCCCGGCACGCTCCCCACCGACGGCGTCCGCGTCATCGACGCGGCGGGCCAGATCGTGTCGCCCGGCGGCGTCGAGCCCCACGCGCACCTGGCCCACGGGATCATGTCGCATCCCGAGGCGCCCGCGATGACCCTGGGCCCCGAGGACGACACGAAAGGCATGGCGTGCGGGGGCACCACCACCCACATCGATTTCGCCTACGTGCGGCCGGGCCTCGATATCCAGCCGGTGATCGAGCAGCGCGCGGCCCGGTGGAAGGGCAACTCCTACGTGGACTACGCCTTCCACCTCACGCTGGCGGGGGCGCTGCCGATCCGCGTCTTCGATCAGATCGGGGAGGCGGTCCAGGCGGGGTACCCGAGCTTCAAGGTCTTCACCACCAACGTGCTGCCGCCCCATCCCAAGCGGGCGGGCAACCGCATCGACTTCGGGCGCATCCACTTCGCGATGGAGAAGGTCGCGAAGGCGGGCGGCATCATGGTCGTGCACGGGGAGGACGAGGATCTCGTCCAGTTCAACTACGAGCGCTTCCGCGAGGAGAAGCGCATGGAGGGGAGCAACCTCCATCTCGTCCACACCAAGCTCTCGGAGCTGCTCGCGTTCAAGCGCACGATCGCGCTCGCCCGGGCGAGCGGGGCCGGGGTCTACTTCGTCCACGTCTCCGCCCGCGAGGGGGTGGAGTCGGTGGCGGAGGCCCGGGCGCAGGGGCTGCCGGTCTACGGCGAGACCCTGCACCAGTACGCGTGCTTCAACGCGGAGTACTACAAGACCCCGCGGGGGTTCTGCTCGCACACCTATCCCTCGCTCAAGTTCCCGGAGGACCAGCAGGCGCTCTGGGACGGCCTCGTGCACGACGGGCTCTCCACACTGGCCACCGACGAGTACCCGACGAGCCTCGAGCTCAAGCTCAAGGGCCGCACCATCGAGGACGTGACCGGTGGCAACGTGGGGGCGGAAGCGCGCATCGGCATCGGCTACACCGAGGGGGTGGTCAAGCGCGGCATGTCGCTCACGCGCTTCGCCGACGTCACCGCCAGCAACGCGGCGCGGATCCTCGGGCTGTATCCGAAGAAGGGCGTCATCGCGCCGGGTAGCGACGCGGACCTGGTGCTGATCGATCCCACGATTCGCAAGACCCTCACGCGGGACGACTTCCACGTGACGGACTACAGCCCCTGGGAAGGCTGGGCGGTGTCGGGCTGGCCGGTGATGACGCTGCTCCGCGGCAAGGTC
>DATFGS010000659.1:0-18367 GCA_035249225.1 Candidatus Methylomirabilota bacterium
CCCCGGCGCCCACTCCGCCCGCTCCGCAGAAGTAGCCGCCCCGCCCATGCCGAGACGTCCGGCGCCGGGTCGCTCCCTGCTGGCCTGGGCCGCCGGCGGTCTGCTCGTGGCGGCCTGCAATGGGCCGATCGAGAGCCGCTCGGAGGACACGCCCGCGATGGGCGCGGCCCCCGCCTACGGCGACACCTTCATCCTGGCGTCCATCGGCGACATCGGCGGCCTGATTCCGAGCCTCACCTCCGATCAGTCCTCCCACGAGGTCGGCGGGATGATCTACGACGGGCTCGTCAAGCTCGACCGGGACCTCAAGATAGCCCCGTCGATGGCGGAATCGTGGACCTACAGCCGCGACTGCCTCGAGCTGACCTTCAAGCTGCGGCGGGACGTGAAGTGGCACGACGGTCGCCCGTTCACCGCCGAGGACGTGCTCTTCACCTACCAGACCATGATCAATCCGAAGACCCCGGCCCCCTTCAAGGAGGGCTTCCTGCTCGTGAAGGACGTGCAGGCGCCGGATCCGTACACGGTGCGGGTGACCTACGACAAGCCCTACGCGCGCGCGCTGGAGACGTGGAACACCTACATGCTGCCCAAGCACCTCCTGCAGTCGTTCGCGGAGGCGGGCACGCTGCGCGAGTCGCCCCAGAACAGCCATCCCATCGGCACCGGCCCCTACCGCTTCCAGGAGTGGAAGGCGGGGGAGAAGGTGGTGCTGGTCGCGAACCCGGACTACTTCGAGGGCCGGCCGTACCTGAGCCGCATCGTCTACCGCGTGATCCCGAGCCAGGCCACGATCTTTCTCGAGCTCAAGGCCAAGGGGGTGGACTACGCGAGCAGCCTCACCGGCATCCAGTACGCGCGGCAGACCGAGTACCCCGCCTTCCGGAAGACGTACCACAAGTTCCGCTACCCGGGGAGCGGCTACACCTTCGTGGGCTTCAACCTCAAGGATCCCCGGTTCGCGGACCCGCGGGTGCGCCAGGCCTTCGCGCACGCGATCAACAAGCAGGAGCTGATCGACGGGGTGCGGCTGGGCCTGGCCCGCGAGGCCACCGGTCCCATCCGGCCCGGCACCTGGGCCTACACCGACGACGTGAAGCGGTTTCCCTACGACCCGGAGAAGGCCAAGGCCCTGCTGGCGGAGGCGGGCTGGAAGGATCGCGACGGGGACGGCCTCATCGAGGACCGGGACGGCAAGCCATTCACCCTCACCATCCGCACCAACCAGGGCAACGACGAGCGGAAGAAGATCGCCGAGCTCATCCAGCAGCGCCTCAAGGAGATCGGCATCCAGGTGGACATCCAGCTCATCGAATGGGCCGCCTTCATCAAGGAGTTCGTCAAGCCGCGGCGATTCGAGGTGGTGGTCCTCGGCCTGGGCAGCGGCACCGACCCGGACCAGTACGTGGTGTGGCATTCCTCGCAGCGCGGGCCCGACCAGATGAACCGGACCGGGTACGCGAACCCCGAGGTGGATCACCTCCTGGAGCTCGGGCGCTCGTCCTGCGTGCAGGACGAGCGGGTGCGCTACTACCACCGCATCCAGCAGATCCTCGCCGAGGACCTGCCGATGATCTTCCTCTACACCGCGGACGCGCTGCCGGTGGTGGCCGCGCGAATCCGCGGCGTGAGCCCTTCGCCCGCCGGCATCCTCCACAACTTCACGGAGTGGTTCGTCCCGAAGCAACAGCAACGATACACCTCCGGCTAGATGGCGCTCTTCGCCCTCCGCCGGCTCCTCCTCGCGATCCCGCTCCTGATCGGCATCACCTTCGTCTCCTACGTGGTGATCAGCCTCGCCCCCGGCGGCCCCCTCGACTTCCTGACCCCGGAGGACCCGAACGCCTCGGTCGAGGTCAAGCAGCGGCTGATCCAGGAGTTCGGGCTGGACCAGCCCATCCACGTGCAGTACTGGCAGTGGCTCAAGCGCGCGGTGCGCCTCGACTTCGGGCGCTCCTTCCTGCCCGACGGCCGGCCGGTCCTCGCCAAGATCGGCGAGCGCCTCCCCATCACCCTGTTCCTCAACCTGATCGAGATGGCGATCATCGTGGGGCTCGCGGTTCCCATCGGGGTGCTGTCGGCGACCCGGCAGTACTCCCTCTACGACAAGATCACCACCGTGTTCGTGTTCGTGGGCTTCGCGACTCCGGACTTCTGGCTGGCCCTGCTCCTGATGATCCTCTTCGGGGTGCAGCTCGGCTGGCTGCCGATCTCCGGCCTGCGCTCGCTGAACTGGGAGTACCTCTCCTTCTGGCAGCAGCAGTGGGACTTCTTCTCGCACTTGGTCCTGCCCATCGTGGTGGCCACCTTCGGCGGGCTCGCCGGCTTCTCGCGCTACATGCGCCAGAGCATGCTCGAGGTCGTCCGCCAGGACTACGTGCAGACCGCGCGGGCCAAGGGGCTGTCGGAGCGCGTGGTGATCAGCAAGCACGCGCTGCGGAACGCGCTGCTGCCGGTGGTCACCATCCTGGCCCTGGCGTTGCCCGGGCTCATCGGGGGGAGCGTCATCATCGAGTCGATCTTCGCGATCCCCGGGATGGGCCAGCTCATGGTGCAGTCGGTCTTCTCCCGCGACTATCCGGTAGTCATGGGCAATCTCGTGATCGTGGCCAGCCTGACCCTGGTGGCGAACCTCGTCGCCGACATCACCTACGCCCTCGTGGACCCGCGCATCCGCTTCGCGGGGCGGCGGGGGAGACGCTGAGATGGCGGCCGGCGGCTCGCGCGGGGAGATCCGGCAGTTCTGGCGCACGTTCTCCCGCAACCAGCTCGCGGTGTGCGGGGGTGCGGTGGTGGTGGTGCTCGTGACCCTCGCGGTGCTGGCCCCGCTCCTCGCCCCGTGGGACCCGAACCGGCCCGACACCAAGAAGATCCTGACCCCGCCGTCGAGCAGCCACTGGCTCGGCACCGATCCGCTCGGGCGCGACGTGCTCTCGCGGGTGCTCCACGGCTCGCGCATCTCGCTGGCGGTGGGCTTCGTCTCGGTGGGGATCGCGGCCGCGATCGGGGTGGTGCTCGGGGCGGCGGCCGGCTACCACGGCGGCCTGGTGGACAACATCGTGATGCGGCTGGTGGACCTGATGCTGGTCTTCCCGCGCTTCTTCCTGCTCCTGGCCGTGCTCGCGTTCCTCAAACCCTCGATCTGGACCATCATGACCGTCATCGGCCTCACCGGCTGGATGGGCGTGGCCCGGCTCGTGCGCGCGGAGTTCCTCACCCTGCGCGAGCGCGAGTTCGTGATCTGGTCGGAGTCGGTGGGGGCGGGGGCGATGCGCATCATCTTCCGGCACATCCTGCCCAACGCCATCGCGCCCATCCTGGTCGCCATGACCCTCGGTATCCCCGCCGCCATCCTCACCGAGGCCGGGCTGTCGTTCCTGGGGCTGGGCGTCCAGCCGCCCTATGCCACCTGGGGCAACATCCTCAACGACGGGCGCGACTACATCGAGATCGCGTGGTGGATGACCCTCTACCCGGGCCTCGCCATCCTGGTCACGGTGCTCTCCTACAACCTGGTGGGGGAGGGGATCCGGGACGCGCTGGACCCGCGCCTGCGGCAGTCACGGGTGGGACGCATCCTGCGCCTCGGCCGCTAGATTGACAGCGAAAGCGGCCGACGGCATACTCACTGCTCGCTGGCGCCGAAGTGGCGGAATTGGCAGACGCGCACGTTTGAGGGGCGTGTGGGGCAACCCGTGGGGGTTCGAGTCCCCCCTTCGGCACCATTGACTAGACGCTAGGTCGACGCGGCTCGGCGGGCGCGCACCGCCGCCGCGAGCTCCTGCAGCACCGGCACCGTCATCTCCCAGCTCAGGCACGCATCGGTGATGCTCTGGCCGTAGATCAGACGAGCGGGGTCGGTGAGGTCCTGACGGCCTTCCACGAGGAAGCTCTCCATCAGCACCCCGATGATCCCGCGCTCGCCGCCGCCGATCTGCGCCGCGATCTCGTGCGCCACCCGCGGCTGGCGCCGGTAGTCCTTCTCGCTGTTGCCGTGGCTCGTGTCGATCATCAGCCGCGGGGGCGCCCCCGAGGCCCGGAGGGCCGCGAGGGCTCGACCCACGCTCGCCGCGTCGTAGTTCGGGCCGCTCTGCCCGCCGCGCAGGATCACGTGGCAGTCGACGTTGCCCCGGGTGGAGACGATGCCGGCCAGGCCCTGCTCGGTGACCCCCAGGAAGCTGTGCGGGTGGGCGGCGGCGCGCACCGCGTCGATGGCGATCTGCACCCCGCCGTCGGTGCCGTTCTTGAACCCGACCGGCATCGAGAGGCCCGACGCCAGCTCCCGATGCACCTGACTCTCCGTGGTGCGGGCGCCGATCGCGCCCCAGGTCACGAGGTCGGTGATGAACTGGGGCGAGATCGGGTCGAGGAACTCGCAGCCCGCGGGCAGCCCGATGTCGACGAGGTCGAGCAGGAACCGGCGGCCCCGGCGCAGCCCCACGTTGATCGCGAAGCTGCCGTCGAGGTGCGGGTCGTTGATGAGGCCCTTCCATCCCACCGTCGTGCGCGGCTTCTCGAAGTACACGCGCATCACGATGCACAGGTCCGGCGCGAGCTCCTCGGCCACCCGGCGCAGCCGCAGCGCGTACTCGTGGGCGGCGGCGGGGTCGTGGACCGAGCAGGGGCCGACGACCACGAGGAGCCGGTCGCCCCGGCCGCCGATGATCTCGGATACTTCCTCGCGCGCGCGCGTGACCATCAGCGACCCCTTCTCGGAGAGGGGTTGCTCCTCGATGAGGATCGCGGGGGGCAGCAGCGGCTGGATTCGGTCGATGCGGAGGTCGCGAGTCTTCATCGTGCAATTGTAATCCGGAGGCGTCGCTCGTGGGTGATCTTGACCCGGGGGCCCGCATCCACGACAATCCCGCCCATGATCCCGCTCCGGTGGGGGCAGGCCGCGCCCGACTTCGAGCTGCCCAGCACCGAGGGGCGGACCATGTCCCTCCGGGAGTTCCGGGGCCGCGACGTCGTCCTGGGCTTCTACTGCTATGACTTCGGCGGGATCTGAACCCCCGAGCTCACCGGCCTGGGACAGGCCGCGGCCGAGCTGGCCCGCCGCGGCGCCGTGCTCCTGGCGGTCAGCGGGGACAGCCCCTTCTGCCACACCGCCTTCCTCAAGGCGCACCCGTTCCCGTTCCCGCTCCTGAGCGACGTGCATCGCACCGTGATCTCCGCCTACGGTGTCCTCGATGCCGACCGCAACGTGGCCTACCGGTCCACCTTCGTGATCGATCGCGACGGCGTGCTCCGCTGGGGGCAGGCGGGCGACCGGCACATGGTCCGCGACGGCAGCGAGCTGGTGCGCGTGGTGGATCTGGTCAACTCCCTGAGGCAGCCCTCGTAAGGAGACCCCCATGGCCTTCCCCCTGGCGACATCCACGCCGTCGTCCCTGGGCTTCGACGTCCGCGCGCTCGAGCGTCTGCCCGAGCTGATCACGCGGCACCTCGCGGAGGGGCGGTACCCGGGGGCGCAGATCGCGGTCGCGCGCGAGGGCAAGCTCGCGCTGGTGCGGAGCTTCGGCGACGCCCGCGTCGATCCCGCGCGGGTGCCCGCGCGCGACGACTCGCTCTGGCTGCTCTACTCCAATACCAAGGTCATCACCGCCTGCGCGGTGTGGATCCTCGCCGAGCAGGGGGCCCTGCGCTTCACCGACCGGGTGGCCGACCACGTGCCGGGCTTCGAGGCCAACGGCAAGGGCGACATCACGATCATCCAGCTCCTGAGCCATCAGGGCGGCTTTCCCAACGCCGACGTGCCGAAGGCGGCCTGGGAGGACCACGAGCTGCTGCGCCGGACGGTCTCGGCCTTCACGCTCGAGTGGACGCCGGGGTCCCGGGTGTACTACCACGGCCGCGCCGCGCACTGGGTGGCCGCCGTGCTCATCGAGGCGCTCAGCAAGACCGACTACCGGGCCTTCATCCGGGAGCAGGTCGTCGAGCCGCTCGGGCTGGGCGACGAGCTCTTCGTGGGCCTGCCGGATGCCCGCCACGACCGGGCGGTGGACATGCACGAGCCCACCGCGGCCGGCGCCGGCCAGGGGAACCGAGGGCAGGTGAAGCGAGAGGAAGAAAACAACGCCGAGTTCCGCCGGGCCGGCACCCCCGGCGGCGGCGGCTACGCGACCGCGCGCGCCATGGCCGCGTTCTACCAGATGCTGGCGGCGGGCGGGACCCTCGACGGCCGGCGGCTTCTGTCGCCCCGCATGGTCCAGTACGTCACGCGCAGCGTCACGGGCGATCGGGTGGACGGCTACATGGGCATGCCCATGCACCGGGCCCTCGGGCCCCACGTGCGGGGGACGACGGAGTCCATCCGGGGACTCGGGAGCCTCGCCTTCCCGGGCACCTTCGGGCACGGGGGCGTGGGGTCGTCCTACTGCTGGGCGGACCCGGACTCGGGCGTGTCCTTCGCGTACCTGACGAACGGCCGCGTCCCCGATCCGTGGCACAGCATGCGGATGGACGTGGTGAGCAACGCGGTGCACTCGGCCATCCCGGCGGGACGCTGAGGCCCTGGGGGACGGCCAGGGATCCCGCGGCACCCTCGGTTGGCGGCTTGTGAAAGATGTGCCATAATGACGCCGCCCGAGGGGCCAAAGGACAATAGTGATGGGAGTTTCCCTACCACTTCTCGATATCAAGCGTCCCGCCGACTCACCCAAGCCTCCTTGGCTCAAGGTGCGCGCGCCGGGCGGACCCAAGTACATCCGGCTCAAGGGCCTGATGCGCGAGTGGAACCTCCATTCGGTCTGCGAGGAGGCGCACTGCCCGAACATCGGCGAGTGCTGGGAGGATCTCACCGCGACCTTCATGATCCTGGGGGACGTGTGCACCCGCAACTGCGGCTACTGCGCGGTGACCCACGGCCGGCCGGTCTGGGAGGATCGCGAGGAGCCGGAGCGCGTGGGCCGGGCGGTGGGCGAGCTGGGGCTCGAGCACGTGGTCATCACCTCGGTGAATCGTGACGACCTGGCGGACGGGGGCGCCGCGCACTTCGCGGCGACCACGAAGGCCGTTCGCCGCCACGCTCCCGGCTGCCGCGTCGAGCTGCTCATCCCGGACTTCCAGGGTGGCGCGGCCGCGCTGGAGACGGTCATCGAGGCCGGGCCCGACGTGCTGAACCACAACACCGAGACGGTGCCTCGGCTCTACAAGGTGGCTCGCCACGGGGGCCGCTACGAGCGCACGCTCGAGCTGTTTCGCCGCGCCCGAGCGGCCGCGCCGGGGCTCGTGACCAAGTCGGGGATCATCCTGGGCCTGGGCGAGGAGCGGCACGAGCTCCTGGCCACCATGGCCGATCTCCGTGCCGCCGACGTGCGGATCCTCACGCTCGGCCAGTACCTGCGGCCGTCGGCCCAGCACCTGCCGGTGTCGCGCTTCTACCACCCGGACGAGTTCGCGGAGCTCGCGGTCCGCGGCAAGGAGATGGGGTTCACCCACGTGGAGTCGGGCCCCCTGGTCCGCTCCTCTTATCACGCCAAGCAGCAGACCGAGCATGCGATTGGTTCGCGGCCGTTGAATGGCGAGGCGCAGCCGAAGGCGAGCCGAGCGGATTGATGGATTACGTACCGATCCTCATGGTGTTCGGGGCGGCCGCGCTGGTGGCCGGCGCGCTGCTCGGCATCCCGCTGCTGATCGCGCCCAAGCGCGTCTTCCCGGTCAAGCAGGAGCCGTTCGAGTGCGGCCAGGACCCGGTGATGCTGCCGGAGGGCCGCTTCGCGATCAAGTTCTCCACCATCGCCATCTTCTTCATCATCTTCGATATCGAGCTGGTGTTCGTGTGGCCGTGGGCCGCCATGTATCGCCAGCTGGGCTGGTTCGGCTTCGTGGAGATGGTGGTCTTCCTGGGGATCCTGATGCTCGGCTTTCTCTACATCTGGAAGAAGCGAGGGCTCGAATGGGAGTAGGCGCGTTCTTCACGTCCAAGCTCGACGAGGCCATCGGCTGGGCCCGCAAGTACTCCATCTTCCAGTACCCGTTCGTCACCGCGTGCTGCGGCATGGAGTACATGGCGACCGCGTGCTCGCACTACGACGTGGACCGCTTCGGCGCGGGGCTGCCGCGCTTCTCCCCCCGGCAGGCCGACGTGCTCTTCGTGGTCGGCACCATCAGCCACAAGATGGCGCCGGTGCTCAAGCGCATCTACGACCAGATGTGCGAGCCCAAGTGGGTGGTGGCCTTCGGCGTCTGCACCTGCACCGGCGGCTTCTACGACAACTACGCCACGGTCCAGGGGATCGACACCATCATCCCGGTGGACGTGTACATCCCCGGCTGCCCGCCGCGCCCCGAGAGCGTCATCGACGGCCTGATGAAGCTCCAGGACAAGATCGCGGCGGGCGCCCAGCGCTACTGATCTCGGGTCCCGGGACCGCCATGGACGGCCACGCCATTCTCACCCGGCTGCGCGAGCGCTGCGGCGATCGCATCCTCGCCACCCACGACTACCGTGGCGATCACACCGCGGTGCTGAGCCGCGAGGGGATCGTGGCGGCGCTCACCTTCTGCCGGGACGACGCGGCCCTCGCCTTCGACATGCTGGTGGACCTGACCGCGGTGGACCTCAGCCGGTTCCCGGGCCGCGAGGACGGGCCGCGCTTCGAGGTCGTCTATCATCTCTATTCCGTCGCGCACAACCACCGCGTCCGCCTGAAGGTGCCGGTGGAGCAGGACGATGCCGTTGTTCCCACCGCTTCCGGCCTGTGGCCCATCGCCAACTGGCAGGAGCGCGAGGTGTGGGACATGTTCGGGATCCGCTTCGACGGTCATCCGGACCTCCGCCGGCTCCTGCTGTACGAGGAGTTCGAGGGCCACCCCCTGCGCAAGGACTATCCGATCAACCGGCGCCAGCCGCTCATCGGGCCGAAAGTCTAGCCGCCATGGCCGAGCGGAGGACGCGCGAGCTGTTCCTGGGCGAGGGGTCGAGCGCCGACGGCACCCAGCACCTCTACGTCAACTTCGGGCCGGCCCATCCGGCCATGCACGGCATCATCCGGATCTTCGCGGAGCTGGACGGCGAGACGGTGGTCAAGACCGACGTGGAGATCGGCTATCTCCATCGCGCCTTCGAGAAGGACTGCGAGGCGGGCCCGTACAACAACGCGATCCCGTACACCGACCGCCTGAACTACGTCTCGCCCCTCATCAACAACTTCGCCTACAGCTCCGCGATCGAGAAGCTGCTCGGCATCGAGATCACCGACCGCTGCAAGTACATCCGCGTGATCATGAGCGAGATCTCGCGGATCTGCGACCACCTCACGTGCGTGGGCGCGGGCGCCATGGAGCTGGGCGCCTTCACCGTGTTCCTCTACATGATCAAGGCCCGCGAGTTCCTGTGGGAGCTGGTGGAGGACGTCACCGGGGCGCGGCTGACCATCTCCTACGGGCGCGTGGGCGGCGTGAAGGCGGACCTGCCCGCCGGCTTCGACCTCAAGGTCAAGAAGGCCTTCGCGGAGACCCGGCAGGTGCTCGAGGAGGTGCACACCCTCGTCACCGGCAACCGGATCTTCATGGACCGGATGGTCGGGGTGGGCGCGCTCAGCCGGGAGGAGACGATCGCGTGGGGGATCACCGGGCCCCTGCTGCGCGCGGCGGGGGTGCCGCTCGACCTGCGGAAGACGCAGCCCTACTGGGCGTACGACCGGATCCCCTTCGACATCGCGCTCGGCAAGAACGGCGACAATTTCGACCGCTACCTGGTCCGGATGGCCGAGATGGAGCAGTCCATGCGGATCGCCGAGCAGGCGCTCGACGGCCTGCCCGGCGGCGCCATACAGGTGGACTGGGAGGGCAAGGCCATCGACCCCGCCGCCTACGTGGACATGGGCAAGCAGGGCAAGACCGAGGGCCTCCTGCTCCTGCCCATCAAGCTCTCGCCCAACCTGCAGGGTCAGGATCCCGGCGCCCACGCCCGCGTCAACGCGCAGGACAAGCGGGTCGTCCTGCCGACGAAGGCGGAGGCCTACGGCTCGATCGAGGGACTGATGAACCACTTCATGCTGGTCATGGAGGGCTACGGGATCCGGCCGCCCGCGGGGGAAGCGTACTTCGCGGCGGAAGGCGCCAACGGCGAGCTGGGCTTCTACGTGGTGTCGGACGGCAGCGACCGCCCGTACCGCGTGCGGTGCCGGCCGCCGTGCATGAACCCGGTGGCTGCTATCCCGGCCATGATCCAGGGCGAGATGGTCGCCGACATCATCCCCACCTTCGGCTCCGTCAACATGATCGGCGGGGAGCTCGACCGCTAGCCCATGCCCGACGCCAAGCGGCCCGAGTTCACCGCGGAGCAGCTGCAGGAGGTCCGCCGTCTCCAGGCCCTGTACCCCGACAAGCAGGGCGCGCTGCTGCCCGTGCTGCGTCTGGCCCAGGAGGTCTTCGGCTACGTGTCGCTCGAGGTCGAGGAGTACGTGGCGGGCCTGTTCGCGATGTCGCCGGCCCACGTCCACGAGGTCGTGACCTTCTACACGCTCTTCTTCCAGCAGCCGACCGGCCACCACGTGGTCTCGGTGTGCCACAACCTCTCGTGCCACCTGATGGGCGCCAAGTCGGTCGTCGAGCATCTCACGCGGAAGCTCGGCGTCGAGGTCGGCGAGACCACCGCGGATGGCCGCGTGACCCTGCTCACCGTCGAGTGCCTCTGCGCGTGCGAGCAGGCGCCGATGATGCAGGTGGACGACCGGTACGAGGGGCTGCTCACGCCGGAGAAGGTCGACCGCATCCTGGACGGGCTCGCCTGATGGCCGAGATGATCTTCACCCGCAACTTCGACCGGCCGCAGTCTCACACCCTCGCGGTCTACCGCGAGACCGGCGGGTACACCGCGCTGCCCAAGGCGTTGCAGATGGAGCCCGCCGCGATCACCGAGGAGGTGAAGAAGTCGAACCTCCGCGGCCTCGGCGGCGCCGCCTTCCCCACCGGCATGAAGTGGAGCTTCATTCCCAAGGGCTCGACCGCGCCCAAGTACCTCGTGATCAACGCGGACGAAGGCGAGCCGGGCACCTTCAAGGATCGCTACCTGCTCGAGCGGGATCCCCACGCCCTCGTCGAGGGCATGATCATCGCGGCGCGGGCGATCGATTCGCACGTCGGGTTCGTCTACATCCGGGGCGAGTACGTGAAGCCGTGGCAGGTGTTCAGCGGCGCGGTGAAGGAGGCCTACGAGGCGGGGCTGCTCGGGAAGAACATCCAAGGCTCGGGCTTCGACTTCGACATCGTCGTGCATCGCGGGGCGGGCGCCTACATCTGCGGGGAGGAGACCGGCCTGCTCTCCTCGCTCGAGGGCAAGAAGGGCTGGCCCAAGATCAAGCCGCCGTTCCCCGCGATCAAGGGCGCCTTCGGGCAGCCCACCATCGTGAACAACGTGGAGACCATCGCGGCGGTGCCCCACATCATCAACCGGGGTGCCGCGTGGTTCGCGGGCCTCGGCACCAAGACCCAGGGCGGGACCCGGCTCTACTCGGTGTCGGGCCACGTGGTGAAGCCGGGGGTGGTGGAGGCCCCGGTGTCGGTGACCCTGCGCTCGCTCATCTACGATCACTGCGGCGGTATCCGCGACGGGCGGCGCCTGAAGGCGGTGGTGCCGGGCGGCTCCTCGGCCCCGATCCTGACCGCGGACGAGATCGACGTGAGCATGGACGCCGACGGCCTCAAGGCGGCCGGCACCATGATCGGCTCCGCGGGCGTGATCGTGATGGACGAGACGGTGTCGATCCCGGAGGCCCTCATGGTGGTGGCGCGCTTCTACGCGCACGAGTCGTGCGGCCAGTGCACGCCCTGCCGCGAGTCCACCGGCTGGATTTACAAGATGAGCCATCGGATCGTGGAGGGGAAGGGCCGCAAGGAGGACCTCGACACGATCCTCGACGTGGCCAAGCGCGGGGCCGGCACCACCAT
Source organism: Candidatus Methylomirabilota bacterium (assembly GCA_035249225.1). GTDB lineage: Bacteria > Methylomirabilota > Methylomirabilia > Rokubacteriales > CSP1-6 > CAMLFJ01. The sequence goes on from DATFGS010000659.1 coordinate 11,896, forward strand.
CTGCGCCTTCTACGACGGCGCGGTGGGCCCCTACGTCAGCTACATCGAGAAGTTCCGCGAGGAGTTCGAGGCCTTGATCCCCCGCGATGCCTGAGCCCGATGCCTAAACTGACGATCGACGGCAAGGAAGTCGAGGTCGCTCCCGGCACCAACCTCATCGAGGCCGCCCGGCAGGCGGGCTCCGAGGTGCCGCACTACTGCTATCACCCCGGGCTCAGCATCGCGGGCCAGTGCCGGCTCTGCATGGTGGACATCGAGAAGAACCCGCGCCCCCAGATCGGCTGCAACACCCAGGCCGCCGACGGGATGGTCGTCCACACCAAGACCGAGCGGATCCTCGAGACGCGCAAGTCGATCATGGAGTTCCACCTCGTCAATCACCCGCTGGACTGCCCGGTGTGCGACCAGGCCGGCGAGTGCTGGCTGCAGATCTACTACATGCGGCACGGCCTCTACGACCCGCGGATGGTGGACGAGAAGGTGCACAAGCCCAAGGCGGTGCCGCTCGGTCCCCACGTGATCCTGGACGCGGAGCGCTGCATCCTGTGCTCGCGCTGCGTGCGCTTCTGCGACGAGGTGACCGGCACCGGCGAGCTCGGCATCTTCAACCGCGGTGACCACTCGGAGATCGGGCTCTTCCCGGGCAAGACGCTCGAGAACAAGTACTCGGGCAACGTCATCGACATCTGCCCGGTGGGCGCGCTGACCGACCGCGAGTTCCGCTTCCAGGTGCGTGTGTGGTACCTCGATACCGCGCGCTCGGTCTGCAACGGGTGCGCGCGGGGCTGCAACATCGAGGTACACCACAGCCGGCGGCGGCTGCACCACAACCAGGGGCGCCGCATCGCGCGCATCAAGCCGCGCCACAACGCCGACGTCAACCGCTGGTGGATCTGCGACGAGGGCCGCTACGGCTTCCGCTGGATCGACGACGACAGCCGGCTCCTCACCCCGGTCCGGCGGGCGGGCGGCAAGGACGTCCAGCTCGGATGGGACGAGGCGGTGGCCGACCTGGCGGGCGCGCTCCGGCGCTACCGGCCCGAGGAGATCGGCATCCTCGCGTCGCCCCAGATGTCCAACGAGGACCTGTTCGCGCTGCAGCGGGTCGCCGGCCAGCTCGGCGTCCGGGCGGTGGACCACCGGGTGCCCCCGCGGGTGGCCGGGGAGGACGACGACCTCCTGATCCGCGCCGACAAGAATCCCAACCGGCGCGGGGCCGAGCTGATCGGCCTCGCCCCGGGGGAGACCGCCGCGATCCTCGACGGGGCCCGGCAGCGGCGGATCAAATTGCTGTGGATCTTCCAGCACGATCTCCTCGACTCCGGCCTGCCGGCGGCCGACGTGACCGCGGCCCTCGCCGCCGCCGAGATGGTGGTGTTCCAGGGGCCCAGCGCGAACGGCACCAGCGCGGGGGCGCACCTGGTGCTGCCGAGCGCGGCCTACGTGGAGCGCGAGGGCACCTTCACCAACTTCCAGGGGCGGGTGCAGCGCTTCCGCACGGTGGTGGAGCCGCTCGGGGACGCGGTGGCGGACTGGGACATCCTCGGCCGGCTCGGCCGCGCGCTGGGCGCGGGGGATCCCGCGCTGGGCGCGACCCGCGCCGAGCAGGTCTTCACCGCGCTCGCCGGTCACGTGCCCGCCTTCGCGGGCATGACCTACCGGGCGATCGGCGACGCGGGCCTGGTGGTGAAGGCATGAGCGGGCTGGCCCTCGACCTGCTGCTCCAGGCCATCCCGGTGGGGTTCGTGATGTTCGTGGTGCTGAACTTCGGCGGGCTCCTGACCTGGGTCGAGCGCAAGCAGTCCGCGATCATGCAGGACCGGATCGGGGCCAACCGCGCGTTCATCCCCGTCCTGGGGTTCCGCATCCGCATCCTGGGCCTGCTCCACCCGCTCGCCGACGCGGTGAAGATGCTGACCAAGGAGGACTTCACCCCCGCGCACGCGGACAAGCTGATGTTCAAGCTCGCCCCGTTCGTGTCGGTGTTCTTCGGCCTCGCCGCGTTCGCGACGATCCCGTTCGGCGACACCCTGCAGATCATGGGGCGCGAGATCCAGCTCCAGGCGGTGACCCTCAACGTGGGCATCCTCTACGTGCTGGGCATGATCTCGCTGGGCGTCTACGGGCTCATGATGGCGGGCTGGGCCTCCGCCAACAACTACGCCCTCCTCGGCGGGCAGCGGGCGGCCGCCCTCATGATCTCCGCGGAGGTCGCGATCGGCGCGTCGATCATGGGCGTGGTCATGGTGTACGGCTCGCTCAACATGCAGGACATCGCGCGCGGGCAGGGCCTGCCGCTGCTGCCGCAGTTCCTCGGCAGCTGGATCCCCGCGTGGGGAATCCTGACCCAGCCCGCCGCCTTCATCCTGTTCCTGACCGCGGGCATCGCCTCCACCAAGCGGATTCCCTTCGACACCCCGGAGGGGGAGTCAGAGATCATCGGCTACTTCGTGGAGTACAGCGGGATGAAGTTCGGCATGTTCGCGATGGCCGATTTCCTGGAGACGGTGGTGATCGCGGGCATGACCACCGCGCTGTTCCTGGGCGGCTGGCAGGTCCCGTACCTGCAGGCCACCGGCTTCGTGTTCCCCTGGGGCGGGACGGTGGCGCTGCCGCACCTCGCGGTGGTGGGGATGCAGGTGGGCGCCTTCCTCACCAAGGTCGTGGTCATGATCTGGCTCCTCATGCTGATCCGGTGGACGCTACCGCGCTTCCGCTACGATCAGGCGATGCGGCTGGGCTGGCTCGCGCTCTTCCCGCTGTCGGTCCTCAACATCCTCGTCACCGGCCTCGTGCTGCTGGCGGTGGGGAAGCCCTGAGCCATGGCCTACCAGACGACCAATACGCCCGCGGATCCCCGGCACTCGAGCCGCCTCGGCCTCCGGCAGCGCTTCTACGTGATCGAGGTGCTGCTGGGGCTGGCCCTGACCGCCAAGCACTTCTTCGCGAACATGGGACGCCACACCCTGCACGTGGTCTTCCGGGTCAAGAGCTCGCGGGGGGCGGTCACCATCCAGTACCCCGACGAGCGGCGGCCCTACTCCCCGCGGCTGCGCAGCCTGCACCGGCTGGTGCGCCGGGAGGACGGCTCCCCCCGCTGCGTGGCGTGCATGATGTGCGAGACGGTGTGCCCGGCCCACTGCATCTACATCGTGGCCACCGAGCATCCCAACCCGGAGATCGAGAAGGTCCCCGAGCGCTTCGACATCGACCTGGGCAAGTGCGTGTTCTGCGGCTACTGCGTGGAGGCCTGCCCCGAGGACGCCATCCGGATGGACACCGGCATCCTCGAGTTCTCGGCCTACGACCGCCAGAGCATGGTCTACACCAAGGACACCCTGCTTGCCCTCGATCCGGCCGGACCCAACGGGGTCCCGACGTCCCCGGTGCCGATGCCGCCCTCGCGGAGGCCGCGGTGAGCCTCTTCACGTTCCTGGTGCTGGCCCTGCTCGCGGTGGGCTCCGCGGCCGGCATGCTGCTGCGCCGGAACCCGATCCACGGGGCACTCTTTCTCGCGATCAACCTGAGCACGGTGGCCGCGCTGTTCCTGACCATGCGCGCGGAGTTCCTCGCCGCGGTGCAGATCATCATCTACGCGGGGGCCATCGCGGTGCTCTTCGTGTTCGCGATCATGGTGCTGATCCCGGGCAAGGAGGAGACGGGGCCCGATCCGCTGCACCGGCAGCGCTGGCTGGCGGTGCCGGTGGCCGCGGTATTCCTGATCCTGGTCGCGCTGATGCTGCGCTCGACGGTGCTCGCGGGCCCGCCCAAGCCGCACCTGGCGGGCGGGACCGACGCGGTCGGGCGCGTGCTCTTCACCGACTACCTGTTCCCGTTCGAGGTCACCTCGGTGCTGCTGCTCGTCGCCATCGTGGGAGTCATGGCGCTGACCAAGCGCAGGGCGTAGGATGGTTCCCGAGTCCTACTACGTCGCGCTGTCCGCGGTCCTGTTCACCATGGGCGTGCTCGGGGTCCTGATCCGGCGCAACCCGCTCGTGATCTTCATGTCGATCGAGCTCATGCTGAACGCGGCGAACCTGGCCCTGGTGGCCTTCGGGCAGCGGCACGGCACCACCGACGGGCAGGCCCTGGTCTTCTTCGTGCTGTGCGTGGCCGCCGCGGAGGTCGCGGTGGGCCTCGCGATCATCGTGACGATCTTCCGGCTCCGCCGCCGCCTCTCGGTGGACGAGCTGAGCACGCTTCGCGGCTAGCAGGACCCAGGAGGAACCGATGGCGCAGACCAAGACCGCGGTGGTCCAGACCCGGCTCGACACGGAGCTGGCGCGGCGGCTTTTGACGCAGATGGCGCTCATCCGGCGCTTCGAGGAGAAGGCGGCCGAGATGTACGCCCTGGGCAAGATCGGGGGCTTCCTCCACCTCTATATCGGGCAGGAGGCGGTCGCGGTGGGTGCCACCTCGACGGTGCGCGTCGACGACTACGCGGTGTCGTCCTATCGCGAGCACGGGCACTGCCTGGCCAAGGGGTCCGATCCGCGCCGGATGATGGCCGAGCTGTTCGGACGGATGGACGGGCTCAGCCACGGCAAGGGCGGCTCCATGCACCTGTTCGACAAGAGCGTCAATTTCCTGGGCGGCCACGGCATCGTGGGCGCGCACCTGCCGCTCGCCGCGGGGGCGGGCTTCGCGATCAAGTACCAGGGCGGCGACCAGGTGGTGCTGTGCTACTTCGGCGACGGGGCGGTGCCGGAGGGCGAGTTCCACGAGTCCATGAACCTGGCCGCGCTGTGGAAGCTCCCGGTGATCTTCATCTGCGAGAACAACCGCTACGCGATGGGCACCGCGATCCACCGCGCGCTCGCCCAGACCGACATCTGGCGCTTCGCCGAAACCTACGGCATCCCCGGCGAGGCGGTGGACGGCATGGACGTGCTCGCGGTGCGCGACGTGGTGGCGCGCGCGGTCGAGCGGGCGCGGCGCGACAAGACGCCCGCGCTCATCGAGGCCCGCACCTACCGGTTCCGCGGCCACTCCATGCGCGATCCGGCCGGCTCGGTCTACCGGACCAAGGAGGAGGTCGAGCGGGAGAAGCTGCGGGATCCCATCGCGCTCTTCAGCGACCGCTGCCTGAAGGAGGGCGTGCTCACCGACGCCGACATCCGCAACATCGAGAAGGCGGTGAACGACCTCGCGGACGAGGCGGTGGCCTTTGCGGAGGCCTCGCCCGAGCCGCCCCCGTCGGAGCTGTTCACCGACGTGTACAAGGCCTGAGGCGATGGCGGTCATGACCTACCGGGAGGCGCTGAACCTGGCCCTCCGCGAGGAGATGCGGCGCGACCCGCGGGTCTTCGTGATGGGCGAGGAGGTCGGCCTCTACGACGGCGCCTACAAGGTGACCCAGGGCCTGCTCAAGGAGTTCGGCGACAAGCGCATCATCGACACGCCGATCTGCGAATCGGGCTTCACCGGGGTGGGGGTCGGCTCCGCGATGCTGGGGCTCCGGCCGGTGGTCGAGATGATGACGTTCAACTTCTCGATCCTGGCCCTCGACCAGATCGTCAACTCGGCGGCCAAGATGTGCTACATGTCCGGCGGCCAGTACAACATCCCGCTCGTGATCCGCGGGCCGGGCGGCCCCGCCGCGCAGCTCGCCGCGCAGCACTCGCAGTCGATGGAGACGTACTTCTACCACGTGCCCGGCCTCAAGGTGGTCAGGCCCTCCACGCCCGCGGACGCGAAGGGGCTGCTCAAGTCGGCCATCCGCGACGACAATCCGGTGATCTTCATCGAGGCCGAGACGCTGTACGCGGTCAAGGGAGAGGTGCCGGAGGATCCGGAATTCCTGATCCCGCTCGGCCGAGCGGTGATCCGCCGCGAGGGCACCGACGTCACGGTGGTCGCCTACATGGGCATGATGTACCGCGCCCTCGAGGTCGCCGAGGAGCTCGCGAAGGACGGGATCTCGGTCGAGATCGTGGACCCGCGGACGCTCCGGCCGATGGACACCGAGACCATCGTCGGCTCGGTCCGCAAGACCCATCGCGCGGTGGTTCTCGAGGCGGGCGCGGGCTTCGCGGGCATGGGCTCGGAGATCGCGGCCCAGATCACCGAGACCGCCTTCGACGATCTGGACGCGCCGGTCCTGCGGGTCACCGGCGAGAACGCGCCGATGCCCTACGCGAAGAACCTGGAGCTGCTCAAGACGCCGTCGAAGGCCAAGATCGCGGCGGCGATCCGGCAGGTGTGCAACGCATGATCACCAAGGTGTTCATGCCCAAGCTCTCCGACGCCATGGAGACCGGCAAGGTCATCAAGTGGCTGAAGAAGGTCGGTGACGCGGTCAAGGGTGGCGACGTGATCGCGGAGATCGAGACCGACAAGGCCAACGTGGAGATCGAGGCCTTCGGCGCGGGGGTGCTCCGCAAGATCGTGGTGGAGGAGGGAGGCACGGTACCGGTGGGCGAGCTGATCGGCGTGATCGCGGATCCGGCCGAGGACATCTCGAGCGTGGCCG
>DATFGS010000660.1:0-4132 GCA_035249225.1 Candidatus Methylomirabilota bacterium
GTCTCCACCGCCTCGCGCTGGCCCGGCCGGAAGGCCGTGTAGCCGAGCCGCGCGAGACCGGCGTCGAGATGGTCAGGCAACCCGTGAGGCGCGGCAGCCGGGAGCTTCATCATCTATCCGCTCGGCTCGCCTTCGGCTGCACCTCGCCAAGCTCGGGACTTATCCGCTCGGCTCGCCTTCGGCTGCACCTCGCCAAGCTCGGGACTTATCCGCTCGAGGGCTATTTCGCGTATCGCTTCTGCCACTCGGCGAGGATGCGGTCGCGGTTCTTTGCGGACCAGTCGAAGTCGTTCGGGAACACGACCTTGCTGATGTCCTTGGGCAGGCCCTCGGGCACCGGCATGCCGGCCACCCCCACCGCGGCGAAGAACTGGGCCGCGATCTTCATCGACTCGTCGGTGACGGCCCAGTCCAGGAACTGCCGCGCCGCCGGGTTCTTGGCCCCCTTCTTGGTGAGCCCGTTGGCCTCGATCTCGTAGCCCGAGCCCTCCTTGGGCAGCACCATCTCCACCGGGGCGCCCTTCTTCTTCATCTCGTGCGCCACGTACTCGAACGACACGCCGATGGCCCGCTCTCCCGCCGCCGAGTCCTTGCAGGGCTTCGAGCCGGACTTGGTGTACTCGGCGATGTTCTTGTCGAGCGCGTCGAGGTACTTCCAGCCCTCCGCCTCGCCCATCCGCTGCAGGATCGAGACGACCGAGAGGTACCCGGTGCCCGACGACGCGGGGTTGGGCATCACCACGTGGCCCTTGTAGACCGGTTTGGTGAGGTCGGCCCAGGACGCGGGCGCCGGCAGGTTGTGCTTCTTGCCGGTGTCGGTGTTGAAGCAGAAGGCGGACATGTAGATGTCGAGCCCCACCCACGAGGGCGGATTGGCCTTGTCGCGGAACAGCGGCTGGATGCGCTCGAGCCCCTTGGGCGCGTACGGCTCGAGCAGCCCCGCGTTCTTGAACTGGAGCATGTTGGTCGCTCCGACGCCCCAGATCACGTCCGCCTGCATGTTGTCCTTCTCGGCCATGAACCGGGCCGCGATGTCCCCGGTGGACAGCCGCAGCATCTTGACCTCGACGTTGGGCAGCGACTTCTCGTAGGCCTTCTTGTACTCGACGACCTGCTCGTTCTCGATCGCGGTGTAGATGACCACGGTCTGCTTCTGGGCCGCCGCCGGGGTGACCCCGGCGACGGTGAGCAGCGCGGCCGTCATCACCAGGGCGAGCGCGCTGCGCGCGGTTGTCAGCATGATGGAGCCTCCTTGGAATGGGGACATTACTGGGCCATGAACCCGCCGTCGACGATCATCTCCGCCCCGGTCATGAACGACGACTCGTCGGAGGCGAGGAACAGCGCGGCGTTCGCGATGTCGCGAGGCTGGCCGATGCGGCCGAGGGGGATGCCGGTCTTGAACTCCGCCCGCAGCGCGTCGTTGAGATACGGGGCCTGCAACGGGGTCTCCACGATCCCCGGGTGGATCACGTTCGAGCGGATGTTGTCCCGGGCGAACTGGATGGCGAGCGACTTGTTGAGCGAGATCAGCGCGCCCTTGGCCGCGGTGTAGGCGTCCTGGGCCCGCGTGAAGCCGGCCAGCGCGGAGACCGAGCCCACCAGGATGATCGATCCCCCGCCCGCGGCCCGGAGGTGCGGGATGCCGTACTTGGTGACCCAGAAGACCGATTTGAGGTTGATGGCCATGACCCGGTCCCACTGCTCGCCGTCCGTCTCGAGCACCGACCGGTCCCGGTCCTTCCACAGCACGCCCGCGTTGTTATAGAGGATGTGGAGAGCCCCGAAGCGGCGCGCCCCGTCCTCCACCATGCGGCGCACCTCGGCCTCGACCGCCACGTCGCCCACCACCGCCAGCGCCTCCCCGCCCGCCTTCCGGACCAGCTCCGCGGTCTCCGCGGCGGCCGCCCCGTTCAGGTCGCAGACCACGATGCGGGCGCCTTCCTCCGCGAAGAGGACGGAGGCCTCGCGCCCCATCCCCATCCCCGCGCCGGTGATCAGCGCGACTTTGTTCCTGAGCCTGTCTGGCATTCAGCGCTTCTCCCTGGTGCGACCCGGTCAGATTCGCTCGAAGAGGCGGATGAGCTCCCAGTCGGTCACGGACTGATCGTACGCCTGCTGCTCCAGCCGCCCGTGCTGGAGATAGTGCTCCACGACCTTGGGCCCGAAGGCCTCGCGCGCGGCCTGCGACCCCTCGAGCTCGCCCAGGGCGTCGCGCAGGGTCTTCGGCACCTGGGCCAGCCGCGTGTCCTCGTAGGCGTTGCCGTCGAACATGGCGGGCGGCGTCAGCTTCTCCGCGACCCCGCGCAGCCCCGCCGCGATGGTGGCCGCGAACGCCAGGTAAGGGTTGGCGTCCGCGCCGGGGATGCGGTTCTCCACCCGGAAGCCGCCGCCCTCGCCGCAGATGCGGAAGCCGCAGGTGCGGTTGTCCCAGCCCCACGCGATGCGCGTCGGGGCGAACGAGCCCGCCTGGTAGCGCTTGTAGGCGTTCACGGTGGGCGCGTAGAAGTAGGCGAACTCGCGCGCCATCGCCATCTGGCCGGCCAGCCACTGCTGGAAGAGCGGCGTGCCCTGCCGGCCGCCGTCCCGGGCCGCGAAGAGATTCTTCCGGCCGCCGGGGTCCCACACCGAGGAGTGCAGGTGGAAGGACGAGCCGGCCGCGCCCATGTCGTACTTGGCCATGAAGGTCACCGAGCAGCCCTGCTGCCAGGCGATCTCCTTCACCCCGTGCTTGTAGAGCACGTGCCGATCGGCCATCTCCAGCGCGTCGGTGTAGCGCAGGTTGATCTCCTCCTGTCCCCGCCCCCACTCGCCCTTGGAGAACTCCACCGGGACGCGGGCCGCCTCCATCCCGTTGCGAATCGCGCGAACGAGCGGCTCTTCCCGGGAGGTCTGGAGGATGTGGTAGTCCTCCAGGTAGTTCGAGACCGGGGTGAGGCCGTGGTAGCGCTTGGCCCGCGCCTCGTCGAACGACTCCTTGAAGAGATACAGCTCGAGCTCCGACGCGGTCTTGACGCGGTAGCCGGCCTTGGCCGCGCGCTCGAGCTGGCGCCGCAGGACCCAGCGCGGCGCTTCCTCGATCGGCTCGCCCTCTTCCGTGTAGACGTCGCAGAAGACGAGCGCGGTCTTGGGCAGCCAGGGCAGGAGCCGCCAGGTGGTGAGATCCGGGACCAGCTTCATGTCCCCGTAGCCGCGCTCCCACGAGGCGAGCTTGAAGCCGGGCAGCGGCTCCATCTCCATGTCCACCGTGAACAGGTAGATGCACGCGTGGACGCCGTCGTGGAGCACGTGATCGAGGAAGTAGCGGCCGACCACCCGCTTGCCCATCAGGCGGCCGAGGCCGTCGGCGAACACCGTGAGCACGGTGTCCACGTCGCCCTTCTTGATCAGCGCCTCGAGACCCTTGGCGTCTGCCCGATCTTCAGGCATTGGAGAATCTCCCGCGAGGGACCGGCGACCCGACGAGAAGGCGGCGCAAAGCGCGGCAATCTTACCCGTACGGGGTCAGGTCTTGCAATACGACTCCGCGACGATACATCGGATGCGGTCGCGAGACACGGGCGGGGCGGGCGAAATGTCGGAATTCAAGACCTGACCCCGGGCCTAGCTGATGGGGACGGGGGGGATCAGGAGAATGAGGAGGATCAGGCAGAAGACGCCGAGCACGTAGCGGCCGCGGGAGACCGAGGTGAGGTCGTCGAGCGGCGGCGCGTGCTGGAAGCCCATCAGCACGAGGATGAGGCCGGCGAAGACGATCCAGTTCATGGACCAGAAGGCCACGCCGAGCGCGATCAGCCCCACGAAGGTGGCGATGGAGATCTGCCGGTGCCACTCGCCGAAGAGGGCGTACGCGATGCGCCCGCCGTCCAGCTGGCCGACCGGGAACAGGTTGAGGGCGGTCACGAAGAGCCCGACCCAGCCCGCGAGCGCCACCGGGTGCACGAAGACGTCCATCCCGGCCGGGATCGGGCCGAAGACGAGCCAGGTGGCCGCGCGCATCAGGAGGGAGTCGCCGAACGTCATCGCGCCGCCCGCGGGGATCTTGGCCACCTGCGACCAGGACAGGCCAAGCAGCAACGCGGGCACCGCGACCACGAGCCCGGCGAGGGGGCCCGCGACCGCGATGTCGAAG
>DATFGS010000661.1:0-1973 GCA_035249225.1 Candidatus Methylomirabilota bacterium
ATCCTGCTCGTGGGTGATCGAGTGGGCGAAGGCGGCCACGTGCGGCTGCCGGGTCAGGAACTCGGTCGCTTCGTCGGCGATCCGTCCGGGGGGATACGACGCGGTCTCTCGCCAGACCTCGTCCACCAGCGTCTGATCGATGCCTCGCACGAAACTCCTTGCGGCCCCCGGGGGGGTCCGGTAACGTGAGTGGCTGAATTCTAGCACGGAGGGTCGAGCCGGCGTGGAGAGCGGACACATGATGACCTCGGAGCACTTCTGGTTGACGGTGGGATTCCTCGGTCAGGCGTTCTTCTCGGCGCGCTTCCTCGTCCAGTGGATCGCGTCCGAGCGGAAGAAGGAGAGCGTGATCCCCGTCTCGTTCTGGTTCTTCTCCATCGGCGGCGGCCTCACCCTGCTGATCTACGCCATCTACCGCCTGGACCCCGTCTTCATCCTCGGTCAGGGGGCCGGTCTGTTCGTGTACCTGCGCAACCTCTACCTGATCCGTCGCAAGCAGAGCGGCCTGGCCCAGGCCAGCGCGTAGCCCGGCTCCGGCCGGCAAAGGAGCTGTCATGGATTCCGCCCTTCGCTGGGGAGTGACCCAGTCCCACCCGATCCTCATGATCCCCGGCCCGACGGAGCTGCCGTTCCCGGTCGTGCAGGCCATGAACCAGCCCGCCACCATCCAGTACGACATGAACTTCGACGTCAAGATCCTGGAACCGGTGACCCTCGCCCTGCGGGACGTCTTCCAGACCAGCCGCGGCGAGGTCATCGTGATGCCGGGCTCGGGCCGCACCGCGCTCGAGGCCTCCGCGATCTCGGTGCTCGAGCCCGGCGACCGCGCCCTCGTGGTGGTGGCGGGCGTGTTCGGCTCCCTCATGCGCGAGATCATGACCCGCGCGGGCGCCGAGGTCGCCGAGCACGTGGTGGAGTGGGGACGCCCGCTCGACCTGGCGCGGCTCGAGAAGGACGTCGAGCGGGTGAAGCCCAAGGTCGTCTCGATGGTCCACAACGAGACGTCCACCGGCACCACCTACCCCGCCGCCGAGGTGGGCCGCATCGTGAAGCGCCACGGCGCGCTCTTCATGCTCGACACCGTGTCTTCCCTCGCCGGGCTCGACGTGCGTACCGACGAGTGGGGCGTGGACTTCAACATGACCGGCTCGCAGAAGTGCCTCGCCGCGCCCCTCGGGATGGCGATCGTGGCGGTGAGCCCCGCCGCGTGGGAGGCGATGGAGCATCGCAAGCACAAGGCCAGCTCGTGGGCCTACGATCTCCTCCGCTGGAAGGAGAACTGGATTCCCACCTCCCGCGGCGGACACATCCCGGACGGCAGCCCGCGCCGGCAGCCGGTCTCGATCCCGACTCACCTGACCCAGGCCCTGGGAACCGCCGCCCGTCTCATCCTGGAAGAGGGCCTCCCCCACCGCTTCCGCCGTCACGCGGCCGCGGGCCGGGCGTTCCGGGCTGGCGTCGAGGCGATGCGCCTGCAGATGTTCCCGGACGCGTCGCTCATGTCCAACACGGTGTCGTGCTTCAAGACGCCGGACGGGATCGATCCGGCTGCGGTGGTGACCCACATGCGCGACCGCTACGGCATCCTGATCGGCACCGGGCTCGACAAGATCCGCACGAGCACGCTGCGGGTCGGGCACATGGGGATCACCTCGAGCCCGATGTACGTGCTGCCAGCGCTCTCCGCGATCGAGATGACCCTGCGCGACCTCGGCTACCGGAGCGAGGCGGGGGCGGGCGTGTCCGCCGCGCAGGCGGTGTTCTCGGGGGCGGCCGCGTGATCGTCGCCCCGGACGACTTCCCCTCCGTCTTCGACGGCAGCGAGGCGCATCAGCGCGCGAAGCGCCTGGGCACCGTGCGCGTGTACACCGAGCGTGGCGCGGACCAGGAGGTCGAGCTGATCCGCCGCATCGGCGACGCGCAGGCCGCGCTCAACATCCGCGCCCACGCCCGGTTCAGCGAGGCGGTGTTCC
>DATFGS010000662.1:0-1280 GCA_035249225.1 Candidatus Methylomirabilota bacterium
GGGCCTGGTTCTGCGTGGTCGGCCAGATCCTCTACGGCGCCGCCTCGTTCTTCTCGCCGGTCAACGAGACGACGATGCGGTAGCGGCCGCGCGGGCGGGGCTCAGCTCCCCATCACGATGCCGCCGTCCACGTTGATCGCCTGCCCCGTCATGTAGTCCGAATCCGGACCGGCGAGGAACGCCACCACGCCGGCCACATCCTCCGCCCGCTCGGGCCGCCCGAGCGGAATGTGCCGGATCCGCCGCTTCCACGCCTCGCCCTGCCCCAGGCCCTCGAGCGCGCCCCACTCCTTGTCGATCTGCTCCCACATCGGCGTCTCGACCGCGCCCGGGCACACGCAGTTGGAGGTGACCCGCTCGGGCGCCAGGAGCTGCGCGGCCGACCGCGTGAGGCTCACCACCCCCGCCTTGGACGCCGAGTAGGGCGTCATCAGGTGGTTGCCGCCCCGGTACGACGCGATGGAGGCGGTCTGGATCAGCTTGCCCCGCAGCTCCGACCCCGCCATCACGTCCTGCTTCACCATGCGCTTGGCCACCGCCTGCATCACGAAGAACACCGCGCGCAGGTTCACGTCCATGACGCGATCCCACTCCGCCTCGGTCACGTCGAACAGCGGCTCCACGCGGATGACGCCCGCGTTGTTGAAGAGCACGTCGAGCCGACCCCAGCGCCGGTAGGGCTCGTCCACCATGCGGGCGATGTCGTCGGGCCTGGTGACGTCGGCCTTCACCGCCACCTGCTTGAGCTCGGCGGCGAGCTTCTCCACGCCGGCCCCGTCCTGGTCGGCCAAGACGAGCCGGGCGCCCTCGCCGGCGAGGCGGCGGGCGGTGGCGGCGCCGATGCCGCGGGCGGCGCCGGTGATCAGTACGGTGCGTCCGTTGAGCGATGCCATCGTGGCTCCTCTTTGTCGGATGTCCTACTCGGTGAGGACCTTGTCGGCCCATTCGACCAGGCCGACGAAGATCGCCGGATTGGAGAAGGTCGCGTTCTTCCCGGCCACATCGCCATCCAGGACCCCACGGGCCCTCGAACAGGCGCCTCAGACATGAATCGGGACGCGATGGGCCACCACCGTGGCCAGCGCTTCCGACAGCGGCGGCCACCCGACCGGAATGACCGACGCGGCCACGACCGACCGCATGAGGGAGACCGCCTCGCCGAGCAGGAAGATCTGCACCTCGTGACCCGCCTCGGCGAAGGCGATGGCGTGGTGGAAGGCAAACGCCGCCTGCGTCGGATCGGCCGATCCCCAGGCGCTCTTGATGAGCACTCTCATCCC
>DATFGS010000663.1:0-7583 GCA_035249225.1 Candidatus Methylomirabilota bacterium
ACAGGTGTAGACCCGCGTGTCCTTGCCCGCCGTATCCGGCCCGGCGGGCGCCGGCGGGCCGAGAAATCGCGCGGGGTCGGCGATGAACCGCTCCCGGCAGCTCGGGTTGCAGAACCAGTAGGTGGCGCCCCCGTGCTCCGCGCTGCCGCCGGCCGCGGCGCCCGGCGTGACGTCCATGCCGCAGACCGGGTCCGTATGCGAGTGCGTCATGCCGTCATCCTACATCCGGCGCCCGGTCCATGCTTGACTATCTGAGTATGTAGTTATATACTTACTTCGGGAGGACGGGAACCCATGACCACACTCACGAGCCCCGCGGCGCTGCTCACGATCGACACCTTTCGAGCCCCGGGCGACGGCTGCCTGGGCTATCTGGTCGTGGACGAGGCCAGTCGCACCGCCCTGGCGATCGACGCCCGCCTGGACCAGGTGGACCGGTTCGTCGAGGCGCTCGGCGCCCGCGACGCTCGCCTGACGTACCTCCTCGACACGCATACGCACGCCGATCACCTTTCGGGGGTGCGCCGGCTCGCCCGGCGGACCGGCGCCACCGTGCTGGCGCACGCCGCCTCGAAGCTACAGGGGCCGGTACGGCGAATCAAGGGCGGCGCCACCTTCGAGCTCGGCGCGAAGACGGTGACGGTCCTCGACGCCCCGGGCCACACGCCGGACTCTCTCGCGGTGCTCGTGGAGGGCCACCTCTTCACCGGGGACGCCCTGTTCGCCGGCGGCGCGGGCCGGACCGACTTCATGGGTGGCAGCGCCGCCGACCTCTTCGACACGCTGCGGGGATTCGAACGGCTGCCCGAGAGCACCGTGGTGCATCCGGGCCACGACTACGTCGGCCGGGCCGTGACCACGATCGGCGAGGAGAAGGCGAGCAATCCGCTGGTCCGGGAGCCGGACCGGGCCGCCTTCATCGCGCGGCTCTCGACGAAGTCCGCGCCCCCCGCGAACATGGCGGCCATCCTGCGGCACAACCTCGGGGAGACCGACGCCGCGACGATCACGGCCGATGAGCTCGCCGCGCTTCGCGGGCAGGACCCCGCGCCGGTGATCCTCGACGTGCGCAGCCCGATCGAGTTCGAGGCCGAGCGCATCGAGGGCGCGCTCAACGTGCCCCTGGACCTGCTCGACGCCCGCGTCGACGAGCTCCCCGCCGGCGCGGACCTCGTCGTCGTGTGCCGCACGGGAGTGCGCGCGACCATCGCGGCCGAGTCGCTGGCCCGGACCGGGCGCCGCGCGCGCGTCCTCGACGGCGGGGTGCTGGCGTGGCGCCGGGCTCGTCTCCCGCTGCGCGAGGGACGCCGGCGCCTGCCGGTCGATCGCCAGGTGCAGCTGATCGCGGGCAGCATGGTGCTCGTCGGCGTCGGCCTGGGGCTCGCGGTGTCGCCGTGGTTCCTGGCGCTCGCGGCCTTCTTCGGCGCGGGGCTGACGTTCGCGGGCGCGACCGGCACGTGCGGCCTCGCGCTCGTGCTCATGAAGCTGCCCTGGAACGCGGCCCCCGCGCTGTCCGGCGAGACCGGGACGGCGGTGTGCGCGGCCGGCGGCGGCGCGGCGCCGTCCTGTGCCGCGCCGGCGCCGCCGACGCTACCGAAGGCCTGACGTGACGGCGAAACGGGCCAAGGGCTCGCTCTCGCGGGAGGCGCTCGAGCTGATCGCTCAGCGATTCCGGGCCCTCGCCGATCCGACCCGCCTGGCCCTGCTCCAGGCGATGTTCGAGGAGGAGCGCACCGTGCAGGATCTCTCCGCGATCACCAGGGCGTCGCAGGCCAACACGAGCAAGCATCTCGCGCTGCTCCTCGAGCAGGGGCTCGTCGGCCGGCGCCGCGACGGGCTCTTCACCCGCTACCGGATCGCGGACCCTTCCCTCGAGCGGCTATGTCGCCTGGTCTGCGGCTCGCTCGCCGAGCGGCACGAGAGCGTCCGGAGCCACCTCGCGTCCTGACCCTCGCTTCTCAGGGGCACTTCGGCGCTTCCCGGAGGTTGGCCTCGATCCGGTCCCCGACCTTGAAGCCCTGGAGCGCCTCGGCCGAAGCCTGGAACTCGTGCACGGTACCGTCCGCCTGCCGGACGGTCAGCTTGTTCTGCGGCGCGTCCACCTTGACGACCTGCCCCTCGACCTTCTGCGGAGTCATCACCCGTCCCTGCTGATCGCAGGCCGGCTTCGGCTGACCGGATGCAGGCCCCGACCCGAGCGTGAGGGCCATTGCAAGTCCCGCCGCGACTGGAGCCCACTTGCGCATGGTCGTCCGCTCATTTCTTCGTGAAGTCGTAGATCGCCCCGGCCGCGGCGCCCACCCCGGTGCCGATGAGGGCCCCCTTGCCGGCACCGTACCCGGTGCCGGCCCCGACGGCGGCCCCAGCGCCCGCGCCCACCGCGGCGCCGGTCACCGTCCCGCAGGCCGTCACCGCCGCCGAGAGCATGGTCAGGCCGATGAATGTCGTGATCGCCCGCTTGAGCATGGTGTCTCTCCTCCTGTCCCTAGCGCTCCAGGGTGAACTTGCTCGGCGTCGAGACGGACGGGGTGCCCACCAGGGCCCCGGCGGTCGTGCGCGTCTCACGGCTCCGGGCCACCTCGACGTCGGTCCGCCAGTACGAGATTGGCCGGACGATCGTCGTCGTCTCCTCCCACAGCTCCTGATCGTTGGGCTGGCCGAGCACCACCGCTCGGCGGACACTCACCCCCCCGGCGACCGGGCTGATGATCTCCACCATCCGGACACTCTGGCCGCGCACGTTCTGGAACTCCACGCTGCGAGCCGCGGCCGCGCCGAGGCGCGCCGCGTCCGCGAAGTTGGCCGCCTGGTACTGCGCGTAGGCCGGCCCGAACTCCGTGGTCTGGGTCAACGCGCGGGACGGGCCGGCCGGGCGGGTCGCCAGCAGCTCCGGAAGGCTCTGGCCGGCCTGCCGCAGGGAGGTCTCGTCCAGCCGGCGGGTCATCTCGCCATAGCCCGGGGTCGCGCCGCTCGCAGGCGTCGGGAACACCTCGACCCCGATCGTGCCGTCGGCCCGCTGGCGAAAGAGCCGGAAGACACCCGGCGCCGGGACATCCACGAAGCCGTCGAGCTTGCCGTCGCCGTTAGCGTCCAGCAGGCCGACCTGAGCGCTCGCGGCGGCGCCGGACGAGAACTGCGCCGCCAGCTCCTGGCCGATCTGATCCGCGCTCTGGCCTTTGAGGGTGATCAGCGGGATGGCGCCCGGCTGGTCTTCTCGGGCCCCGAGCTCACGCCGTCGAGTCTTCACCGCGCTCTCCAGGGCGGCCGGCATGTCCTGACACCGGATACGGGCCACGTCGGAGACCGGGGCTTGCGGCGCGGTCACGGCCGGCATCGGAGCCGCTGCGGGAAGCGCGGCCAGCTCCCGCTCCAGGGCCGCCTTCTCCGCGTCGAGGGCCTGGATCTGCCCTTGGATCTGACCGGCGCGGGAGAGCTCGAACTTCACCATCGCGGCCAGCCGCTGATCCTCGAGGGTTTGCCGATCCTTGGGGATCTGCTCGAGGCGGGTCCGGATCGCCTCGGCCCGACCGGTGGCCGCGGGTGTCGCGGACGGGGCCGGGGTCGGCGTGGCGACGGCCGGGGCGGCCGTGGCCTGGGCGGCCACCGCCTTCCGCACGCCGTCCGAGAGGCGGGCATGCTCGGCCAGGCGCAGCCGCAGGCTTTGACACTCCGCATCGGAGATGCTCGGAGCCTGGGCCAGGGCGACGCTGACGTGAGCGAAGCCGAGCGTGAGAAACACCGTGAATAGCGTGCGAGTACGCATGAGGACACCCTCCTTCTAGAACGCTCGGACGTGTCGGCTGTCGGCGATGAGAGTGCATTCGAGGTGCCAGTCCGAGAACTCAACCGAAGCGGGATGTTCCATCGAGGAGGAGGCGCGCCGGGTGAGGCGGGCGCTTCCCGCGTGGGGCCGCGATGCCCCGGCGTCGCGGGCGCCCTCCAGCGCCCGGAGACGTGTGCTAGTCTGCTCGCCAGCCATGCAGAGCGCCCACCTCATCCTGGCTCTGCTCATCGCGGTGGCCGCGCTCGTCACGATCGCGCGGCGGCTCGGCATCGCCTATCCGATCTTCCTGGTCATCGGCGGCCTCGCGCTCGGCCTCGTCCCGGGCACCCCGCGGGTCGAGGTCGATCCGGATCTCATCTTCCTCTTCATCCTGCCTCCCCTGCTCTACATCGCGGCCTTCTTCACGCCGCTGCGCAGCCTGCGCGCGAACCTGGGCACGATCGGCTCGCTCGCGGTCGGCCTGGTGGTGGTCTCCGCGCTCGCGGTCGCCGCGGCGATCCACGCCCTGATTCCCGGCGTCCCGTGGGCGGCCGCGATCGCGCTCGGCGCGATCGTCGCGCCGCCCGACGCGATCGCGGCGGCCGCGGTCGCCTCCCGCCTGGCCGTCCCGCGCCGGATCGTGTCGGTCCTCGAGGGGGAGAGCCTCCTCAACGACGCGACCGCGCTGACGATCTACAGCATCGCGATCGCGGTCGCGGTGGGGGCCTCGTTCAAGGCCTCCTCGGGCGTCGCGACCTTCGCGGGAGCTATGACGGGCGGCGTGGCGATCGGCCTCGCGGTGGGCTGGATCATCGCGAAGCTCCGCGCGCGCATCGAGGACACCCCGGTCGAGGTCACGATCTCGTTGCTGACCCCCTACGCCGCCTTCCTTCCCGCCCAGGAGCTCGGCTCGTCCGGAGTGATCGCGACGGTGGTCGCAGGACTGTACCTCGGCCGGCGCGGGTCAAGCATCATGGGGCCCGACGCCCGCCTCACCGGCCGCGCGGTATGGGAGACGATCGTTTTCCTGCTGAACGGGATGGTCTTCATCATCACCGGCCTGGAGGTCCCGTTCCTCCTGCGCTCGCTCGAGTCCGCCACCGCGATCCGCCTCGTCGGCATCGGGCTGGTGGTGAGCCTGGTCCTGCTCGTGGTCCGCGCGCTCTGGATCTTCCCGAGCGAGCTCCTGGCCTGCGCGGTGCGGCGCGAGCCGCGCCCGCCCCGCTTTCTCGCGCACGCGCTCGTGCTCTCGTGGGCCGGGATGCGGGGCGTCGTCTCCCTCGCGATCGCGCTCGCCCTGCCGCTGACGTTGCCGGGCGGGGCGCCGTTTCCCGCGCGGGAGGCGCTGGTGATCGTGACGGTGACCGTCATCGTGGTCACGCTGCTGGGCCAGGGCCTCAGCCTCCCGTGGATCATTCGCCGGCTCCGCCTCGGCACCGATCCGGAGCTGCGCGAGGAGGAAGCCCGCGCGCGCCAGCAGCTCGTGGAGGCCGCGACCCGGCGGATCGACCAGCTTTACCCGGTGTGGCCCGACCACCGCCCCCTGCTCGACCGGCTGCGCGAGACCTACGCGCACCGGTCCGAGCACGTCGAGCGGCAGCGCGACGCATCGGGCTCGGGCGAGGAGGACCGGGAGATCATCGAGCACCGCGAGATCCAGCGCACCGTCATCGACTCGGAGCGCGAGGCGCTCCTGCGCCTGCGCGCGGAAGGCGCGATCGACGACGACGTGCTCCGGGCGCTCGAGCGGGAGCTGGACCTCGACGAGCGCCGGATCGACTCCTAGACGCGGCTGCGGCGCCCGGTCCCCAGGTGGGTCACGTGAGCCACATGCCCGTCGCCGCCGATGCCCCGTGCTCACCCATCGGATCCGGGAGTTGCGCCGCGCGCCCGCCGGGGCACGGCGGTTGCAATCCCGCAGAGGGCATGACGACCGACGTGCTGCTCGTCGAGCTTCGGAGCTCTCCGACCGATCTTGCGCGCCTCGTCCGCGAGGCCGCGAGCACCAAGCGTCGGCACGTCGTCGTGTCCTCTCTGGCCCTGCGGGGTTGGACGCAGCGGGACGCGGAGGCCTGGGCGAAGGTCGCCGCCTGGCTGGCCGCTCAGAAGAAGATCGTGCGGGAGATCTGAGCTCGCGGACGCCCGGCGCTCACAGCCCGAGGCGCCGGGCGGCACCCAGGATGGACTCGGCGCGCTTGACGAAGGGGATGTCGATCATGCGGCCGTCCACCAGGTAGGCCCCGACCCCGTCGCGCTCGGCGCCGCGCGCCGCCGCGACGACCCGGCGCGCCGCCGCGATCTCGGCATCGCTCGGCCGGAACACCGCGTTCGCGAGCGGGACCTGGGTGGGATGGATGCAGGACTTGCCGATGAACCCCAGGCGCCGCGCGGCGTCCGCCTCGCGCGTGAAGCCGTCGGGATCCGCCACCGTCCCGTAGACCGTGTCGCACGCCCAGACGCCCGCCTCCGCCGCGGCCAGGCGCACCGCGAGCTGCGCCGCGTACACCGCGCGCGCGTCCCCCCGGTCGATGCCGAAGGGCTCGAAGAGGTCGCCAAGGCCGAGCTGCAGCCCGGCGACCCGCGGGTCGGCCCGCGCGATCTCCACCGCCAGCCGGAGGCCGCGCGGGGACTCGATGTTGGCGAGGATGCCGATGGGACGCTCGATCCGCCGCTCCGCCTCCACGCGCGCGAGCGTGGCGGCCGCCGCTCGCACGTCGTCCGCGGACTCGGGCTTGGGCAGGTTGATCATGTCCACCGCGGGCCACGCCACCGCCGCGAGATCGGCCTCGAAGTGCCGCGTGGTCAGCCCGTTCACCCGCACGATGAGGATCTTGCCGGCCGGCCGGCCCGCCGGCTGCCGCAGGAAGGCCTCGAGGGTCCGCCGCGCGTCGTCCTTCCGACTCTCCTGCACCGCGTCCTCCAGGTCGAACGAGAGCGCATCGGCCGGGCCCGCCGCGGCCTTCGCGAAGAGCTCGGGCCGCGAGGCGGGCACGAAGAGCTTGCTGCGCATGAGGAGATCCGCCACGCTCAGATCACCGCGCCGGCGCTCCGCAGCCGCGCGATCTCCTCGTCCGAGTAGCCGAGGCCGACCAGGATCTCCCGCGAGTGCTGCCCGAGCCGCGGCGCGGTGAACGGCGCGGGCGGCGGGCTGTCGCCGAACCGCACCGGATGGGCCATGCCCCGGTAGTGCCCCACCCCGGGGTGCTCGAAGTCGGCCAGGATGCCCTCGGCGGCCACCTGCGGATGGTCGAACATGTCCTCCACCGGCCGCGCCGCCGCGCAGGGCACGCGCTCGCCGAAGTGGGCCTCCCACTCCACCGCGGTGCGCGCCTGCAGGGCCACGCGCAGCCGTGGCACCAGCAGGTCCGCGTGCTCGGCCCGCTTCCGCACCGTGTCGAAGCGCGGATCGCCCGCGAGCTCGGGGAGGCCGGTCAGCTCGCACAGGGCCTTCCAGAAGTGCGGGGTGTTGGCGGAGATGTAGAGGCTGCCCTGCCGCGTCGGATGGATCCCCGTGATGCCTCCCGAGCGCATGTCGCGCGCGATGTCGCGGGGCTCGCCGTCCATCCAGACGAGCCGGGTCGCCTGCATCGTGAGCGCGCTTCTCAGAAGCGACACGCTCACGTACTGTCCGAGGCCGGTGCGGCTGCGCTCGAAGAGCGCCGAGGACACCGCGAAGGCGAGCATCGAGGCCGAGTAGAAGTCCACCGCCGAGCCGTAGACGATCTCGGGATCGCCCGGCTTCCCTTGCTCGACGCAGATGCCGGTCATGGTCTGCAGCACCTGGTCGTACCCGGCGCGGTCCTTGAGCGGGCCGGTGTCG